>JBGUUN010000029.1:0-11270 GCA_045133555.1 Oscillospiraceae bacterium | reverse complement strand
TTGGCGTAATTGAGTGCCGGCACATCGATGTGCAGATCCAGACGGTCCAGAAGCGGACCCGAGATGCGGGAGAGATATTTGGTGACCGTCTGCGGAGAACAGGTGCATTTGCGGACATTCGAGCCGAAATAGCCGCACGGACACGGGTTCATCGCACCGATGATCATGGTGGAGCAAGGGTAGGTGAGTGCACCTTTGGCGCGGGAGATGGTGATCTCACGGTCCTCGATCGGCTGACGCAGGATCTCCATGGCATTTTTCTGGAATTCCGGCAGCTCGTCTAAAAACAGGATACCGTTGTGCGCTCGGGAGATCTCGCCCGGTTTTGGGATCGATCCGCCGCCGGAAAGTCCCGCACCGGATACGGTGTGATGCGGACGGCGGAACGGTCTGGTGGTGATCAAGCTGGTGCCTGCCGGCAGTTCGCCGAGTACCGAGTAGATCTTGGTGGTCTCCACCGCTTCCTCGAAGGTCATGTCCGGCAAAATGGACGGTAAACGTTTGGCAAGCATACTTTTGCCGGAGCCCGGAGGTCCGATGAGCAGCACATTGTGTCCGCCCGCAGCGGCGATCTCCAGCGCACGTTTTGCGATCTGCTGTCCTTTGACATCCGAAAAATCCGGGTAATCCTGTGCATCGGCATTCAAATCGGCATGGGTCTTGGTCGGATGCAGCTTTTTGATGCCGTTTAAGTGCTCCACCAATGCGGTGATGCTCGGTACGCCGAATACCTCGATGCCGTTTACAACACCTGCTTCGGCTGCATTTTCTTCCGGTACGAACAGCCGCTTGATACCGTGATCTCTGGCAAAGATCGCCATCGGGAGCACACCGTTGACCGGGCGTACCGCACCGTTTAATGCGACCTGACCGACCAATGCGGCATCGGTCAGCTCATCCTCAAGCTGTCCTGTGGCAAGCAGCAGACCGGTTAAGATCGGCAGATCGTATACCGCACCGGTTTTTTGCAGATCGGAAGGGGCTAAGTTGATCACGATCTTACCGGGCGGGAAGAAAAATCCCGCATTCTTGGCGGCGGAGCGGACACGGTCACGGCTTTCTTTGATGGCGGTGTCCGGCAGACCGACGATGTCAAAGCTGGACATACCGTTGGAGATATCGATCTCGACATCGATCTCATACGAGTCGATGCCGTATATGGCTATACTTTTTAATTTGGTGAACATGACTGACAGATTCCTTTCGGGTATCGTTTTGCTTCTTATATTATAGCATACCGCCTGTAAGGATGCAAGGATATACGGAAAAAAGGCTTTAAAAATAACCAGAAAATGCACGAAAAGGGGGTCTTTTTTCTCTGTATTGAAATGGGGATTTTGGGTGACGGGACTTGCTTTTTTTTTGCGGATATGGTATACTGTTAGCAGTCTGTTTGCAGGCAGAACCCTGCAAATCGCCCGATCCGATCACGGAAACGGCGTTCCGCAAAACTGCTCTTTTGGGAAAAACGGCAGGATTGTGGGAGTTAATGACTGAAAACAATCATTAAAGCGGGCAGTCCTCTGCGCTGTCACGAAGGTTCGTGACCACATGCCGGAATGAGCCGGAGCGGTAAGAATGTCTGAGTATTTACAGGAGGATTTTTCCATGGATGCATTAAAACTGATCAATGGTTCCAGCATCAAAGCTGAGCAGCCGAAATTCGAAGTCGGTGATACCGTAAGAGTTGCTTGCCGTATCAAAGAGGGCGACAAGAGCCGTACCCAGATGTTCGAGGGTACCGTAATCGCTAAGAAACACGGCGGTGTTGAAGAGACCTTCACCGTAAGACGTGTTGCTCACGGCGTAGGCGTAGAAAGAGTTTTCCCGGTCAACTCTCCGAACGTTGAGAAGGTAGAGGTTATCAGACAGGGTAAAGTTAGACGTGCAAAACTGTACTATCTGCGTGACCGTGTTGGTAAAGCTGCAAAAGTTAAAGCTAAAATCGGATAATGATTCCATAGAGGCAGAGAAGGGACGGGTTTTCGTCCCTTTTTGCTTTTTTATCGGTATTTTTCAAAGACGGAAGGAGTTTTTACGATATGACAACCGTCAACCCAACAAAAAAGAATAAGTTTTTGACCGAACTGTATGAATGGGCAGAGTCGATCTGCATCAGTTTGGCGGTGGTACTGTTTCTCTTCAGCTTCTGCTTTAAAACGGTAGAGGTCTGGGGACCGTCGATGGAGGATACTTTGCAGGGAAAAGACCCCTCGGGTTATGTCGAGACCGTCGGCGACAGACTGCTCATCTCCAATCTGTTTTATACGCCGCAGGCAAATGATATCGTGGTGATCGATACCGACACCGAAGAGGGTGCGATCATCAAACGCATCATCGCGACCGAGGGTCAGACGGTGGATATCGACTTTCATACCGGTGAAGTGTCGGTAGACGGTGCGGTGTTAAACGAGCCGTATATCAAGAACCCGACATTTAACAGAGGCGATGTTGTATTCCCGGTGACCGTACCGGAAGGCTGCGTGTTCGTCTTGGGAGATCACCGTGCGGTATCGCTGGACAGCCGCTATTCGATCATCGGTATGGTGGATACCGATGACGTCATCGGACGTGTGATTCTGCGTATTTTCCCGTTTGATCAGTTCGGCAGAGTGGAATAAGGAAGGTAGAAAATGGATATTATCCCATCGATTCAATGGTTTCCGGGTCATATGACCAAAACCAAACGAATGATTGAAAAGAACTTGAAGATGGTCGATCTCGTTTTGGAGATCATCGATGCCCGCATTCCGATGTCGAGCAAAAACCCGGAATTTGACCGTTGGCTGAATAACAAGCCGCGTATCGTGCTGCTCAATAAGTGCGACTGTGCGGACGAGAATGTGACCCGTCAGTGGGTGGCATATTTCAAATCGATCGGCGTTGAGGCGATCGCAGGCGACTGTAAGACCGGTAAGGGCTTAAAGGGACTGGATGCTGCGATGAAACGTGTGCTGCAGGAGAAGCAGGCACAGTGGGATCGTAAGGGCATGGTAGGCCGTGCACCGCGTATGATGATCGTCGGTGTACCGAACGTCGGCAAATCTTCTTTCATCAACCGCATGGCAGGTGCAAAACGTGCCAAAGCGGAGGACAGACCGGGTGTTACCCGCGATAAGCAGTGGGTCACCTTGAACAACGGTATGGAACTCCTGGATACCCCGGGTGTTTTATGGCCGAAATTCGAGGATCCGTCTGTCGGTGAGAAGCTGGCTTTCATCGGCTCGGTCAAGGACGATGTTGTTGACACCGAGCTGCTGGCAATGCGTCTTGCGGTATATCTCAGAGAGCATTACAAGCAGACGTTATATACCCGGTATAAACTGACCCCGGAGACCGCAGATGAGCTGGAAGCGTACGATCTGCTCAAGCTGATCGCAAGAAAACGCGGTATGCTGCTGTCGGGCAACGAGGAAGATACCGAGCGTATGGCGCTGGTGTTCTTAGATGAATTCCGCGGCGGAAAGATCGGAAAGATCTCGTTTGAGTTCCCGCCGAAAAAGGAGAATGCGTAATGGCAGCGCGTAAAGAAGCCGAGAATTTGGTCGATCTTTCGGTATTTGACAGAGAAATAAAGAACGCCAAAGGCATCGGGCTGTTATGCGGTGTGGATGAAGCGGGCAGAGGTCCGTTAGCGGGCGACGTGTATGCGGCAGCCTGCATTCTGCCGGAAGAATACGATCTTCCGCAGCTCAATGACTCCAAAAAACTGACCGAGAAAAAGCGTGATAAGCTGTTTGATGCGATCAAACAGCAGGCGATCGCCTATTGTGTGGCTAAAGCTACCGTAGAGGAGATCGAGCGTTTGGACATCCGCAAAGCGACTATGCTTGCCATGACCCGTGCGGTCGAAGGATTGTCGGTCAAAGCGGATTATGTTCTGGTAGACGGCAACTTCATCCCGAATTGGGGAGATCTTGCAGACGGTGAATACTGCATCGGCGGTGATGCCAAGAGTGCATCCATCGCAGCTGCCTCCATTCTGGCTAAGGTCAGCCGTGACCGCGAGATGCTTTTGATGCATGAGCAGTATCCGGAATATGCGTTTGATAAGCACAAAGGCTACGGTACCGCGCTGCATTATCAGCGGATCGAAAAATACGGTGTTTCTCCGATCCATCGCCGCTCGTTCTTAAAAAGCAAGCTTTCCGATTGGGGAGAGCTTCCGCCGCAAGGACTGGGCTATCGCGGAGAGAGCTATGCGGCAGAGTACCTAACCCGCAAAGGGTATGAGATCCTCGAACGCAATTTCTCCTGCAAGCAGGGAGAATTGGATATCGTAGCAAAGAAGGAGAATCTGATCGCTTTTGTGGAGGTCAAATCCCGAAAAACGCTTTCGCCGGATTATCTGCCGAAGGAATCGGTGACTGCGGCAAAGCAGGCAAGGGTCATTGCCGCTGCAAAAGAGTATATCGCATTGCATTCTTTGGATGCAGCCTTTGTTTTTGATGTAGCCGAGGTGGTCGGTCATGAGGGCAAGGTCTATGTCAATCTGATCGAAGATGCGTTCTCCGAAGCAAAATAAAGGAAATATACAAACAGAAAGGATGTTTGTTTCATGAAATACATCAGTACAAGAGATAACAAAAAATCCGTAACCGCCGCTCAGGCGATCTTACAGGGTATCTCCGTCGACGGCGGTTTGTTCGTTCCGGAGAAACTGCCGCAGGTGGATACCGCATGGCTGCAGTCTTTATGCGAAAAAAGCTACAATGAGCGTGCCGTTGAGGTGTTGAAGCTGTTTTTGACCGATTTCTCGGAGGAGCAGATCGTCAATTGCGTCAACAACGCATATACTGCGGAGAAATTCGATGCGGCGGATATGGTAGAGCTTGCAAAGATCAGCGAGAGCGAATATCTGCTCGAGTTATGGCGCGGTCCGACCTGTGCGTTTAAGGATATGGCACTGCAGATGCTGCCGCAGCTGATGACCACCGCGATGAAGATCACCGGCAACAGCGATGAGATTGTGATTTTGGTTGCAACCTCCGGAGATACCGGTAAAGCTGCTCTGGAAGGCTTCAAGGATGTTGACGGTACCCGTATGCTGGTATTCTATCCGGTAGACGGCGTTTCTCCGATGCAGAAGCGTCAGATGGCAACGCAGGAAGGCGGCAATGTCAAAGTATGTGCGATCAAAGGCAACTTCGACGATGCACAGACCGGCGTAAAAAACATCTTCGGTAATGCACAGTTGGTTGAAGAAATGGCAAAAGCAGGCAAGAAATTCTCCTCTGCCAACTCCATCAACTGGGGCCGTCTGGTACCGCAGGTCATCTACTATGTTTCCTCTTACTGTCAGCTTCTGGCAGACGGTGAGATCGAAGCGGGCGAGAAGGTCAATGTCTGCGTACCGACCGGTAACTTCGGCAACATCTTAGCGGCTTATTACGCAAAATGCATGGGTGTACCGTTTGCAAAATTCATCTGCGCATCCAACCGCAATAATGTTCTGACCGACTTCTTACGTACCGGTATCTACGACCGTAACCGTAATTTCTATGCAACCACCTCTCCGTCGATGGATATTCTGATCTCCTCGAACTTAGAGCGTCTGCTGCATAAGATGTCCGGTGAGGATGATGCTACCGTTCGCTGCTGGTTTGAGAAACTCAAAACTGAGGGCAGATACGAAGTATCGGATGCTGTAAAAGAGAAACTGGCAGCAGAATTCTACGGCGGCTGCTGTGATGATGCACAGACCGCAGACACCATCCACGAGGTATTCGCTTCCTGTTCTTATCTTTGCGACACTCATACCGCGGTCGCTGTAAAGGTATACCGCGATTATCTGGCTGAAACCGGTGATCAGACCAAGACCATCATTGCTTCCACCGCAAGCCCGTACAAGTTTGCAAACGATGTATTGAAGGCAGTGGATGAGAGCAAGGTGACTGCGGATGAGTATGAGAATCTGGCGGTACTGTCTGAGGTTTCCGGTGCCATGATCCCGGCACAGCTTGCTTCGCTGAAAGAAAAACCGGTACTGCACACCGACGTGACCGAGAAGGATGTCATGGCGGAATATGTTCGCAGCGTGATCCTGTAATCGGGGTAGAAAGGAAACTCTATGCGATTATACGGCATTGCCGATCTGCATCTGCCGTTCGGTGCCGATAAACCGATGGATATTTTTAACGGCTGGCAAAACCATGTGCAGCGTTTGGAGGAGAACTGGAGAAATACCGTCACCGAGGAGGACACCGTTGTCATCCCGGGTGATATCTCCTGGGCACTCACGCTGGAACAGGCGAAGAAGGATTTTGAATTCATCCACAACCTGCCGGGAAAGAAGATCATCTCGCGCGGCAACCACGACTATTGGTTTTCCACCAGGACCAAAGCCGAAAAAGCGTTGAAGGAATGGGGCTTTGACAGCATCTCGATCTTATTCAACAATGCGTTCGTTTTCGGTGACACCTGCATCTGCGGCACCAGAGGCTGGGTCAACGAAATCGGCGAATCGGTGGACAAAAAGGTACTTGAAAGGGAAGCGGGCAGACTGCGTCTTTCGCTGGATGAAGGCGTCAAGACCGGAAAAGAGATCATCGTATTCTTACATTACCCGCCGGTTTACGGCGTCAATGAATGCTATGAGATCTTAGATGTTTTGCACGCATACGGCATCAAGACCTGTTATTACGGACATCTGCACGGAAGCAGCCGCAGATATGCCATCGGCGGAGAACGCGACGGCATTTATTACGAGCTGATTTCGGCAGATCATCTGGGATTTGTTCCAAAGCAGCTGCTGTAATTATGAACGAAAAGTAAATTCTCGTTCGGGTGTAGCCAAATGGACAAAAATGTGCTATAATCAAAAAGATAGAAGTCTTAGGCTGTCATCAACGTGGAGCAAAGACTTTAGTTAGGAAGGCGTAAGACAGCGACTTCGAAAAACCATACATTGGAGGAAAAACAAAAATGGCTTTAACTCAGACCAAAAAAATCGATACCAATACTTATGAGCTGACTGTTGCGGTAGATGCTGCAAAATTCAACGAAGGTATCGCAAAAGTTTACGCAAGAGATTGCAAAAAGATCGAAGTTCCGGGCTTCAGAAAAGGTAAAGCACCGCAGAAAATGATCGAGAAAATGTACGGCGAGAGCGTATTCTTCGAGAGCGCTGTAGAGCTGTTATATCCGGAAGCTGCTAACGAAGCAATCAACGAGTCCGGTTTAGTATTAGTTGCTCAGCCGAAACTGGACATCACCACTGTAAGCAAAGAGACCGGCTTCACCTTCACCATGGTATGCGTTTGCAAACCGGAAGTTAAAGTTTCCGATTACAAAGGCATCGAGGTAGAGAAAGTTGTTACCGCAGTTACCGACGAGGATGTTGCTAACCGCTTAAAATCCATGCAGGAAAGAAATGCAAGAATGAACGACGTTGAAGGCCGTGCAGCTGCAATGGGCGACACCGTTGTATTCGATTTCACCGGCTATGTTGACGGCGAGAAATTCGAAGGCGGCGAGGCTGAAGGCTTCTCCTTAGAGTTAGGTTCCGGCCAGTTCATCCCGGGCTTCGAAGATCAGATGGTTGGCAAAAACGTTGAAGAAGAGTTCGACGTAAACGTAACCTTCCCGGAAGATTACCATGCAGAAGAATTAAAAGCAAAAGAAGCAGTATTCAAATGCTTAATCCACAACATCAAAGCAAAAGAGCTGCCGGCATTAGATGATGAGTTTGCTAAAGACGTATCTGAGTTCGATACTCTGGATGAGTTAAAAGCAGACATCACCGCTAAAATGACCGAGCAGAACGAGAAAGCTGCTGAAGTTGACGTTGAGAACAAACTGATCGACGTTGTTATCGAGAAGATGGAAGCTGAGATCCCGGAAGAAATGTACGAGAACGAAGTTGACAACTTCATGGCTGATTTTGAGCAGCGTTTAATGGGCCAGGGCTTAAATCTGGATATGTACTTACAGTACACCGGCATGGAGAAAGATTCCATGAGAAAATCCTTCAGAGAGCAGGCTGAGAAACGCGTTAAGATCCGTCTGGCTTTAGAGCAGATCGTTAAAGAAGAGAACATCGTTCCGACCGACGATCAGATCGAAGAAGCTTACACCAAAATGGCTGGTCAGTACAACACCACCGTTGAGAACGTAAAAAATGCTCTGCCGAAAGAAGTAGTAGCTGAGGACGTTGCTGTTCAGCTGGCAGTTGATCTGGTTAAAGAGACCGCTGTTATCAAATAATTGATCCAAAAATGAACCCGGGGCTGTCTTAAAAGAGTGCAGCCCCTTTCGGTGATTTATAGGGGATGTCGATTTCGGTCGAAATTCCCGTGATTTTCTCAAAAAGGAGGAAAAACACATGGCTTTAGTACCTTATGTAGTTGAGCAGACCAGCCGCGGCGAGCGTTCTTACGACATTTTTTCCCGTTTACTCAATGACCGCATCATCATGCTGTTTGATGAGGTAAACGATGCGACCGCACAGACCATTACCGCACAGCTGCTGTTCTTGGAAAGCCAGGATCCGGATAAGGATATCTATCTGTATATCAACTCTCCGGGCGGTTCCATCACCGCAGGTATGGCGATCTACGACACCATGCAGTATATCAAATGCGATGTTGTTACCATCTGTATCGGTATGGCTGCTTCTATGGGCGCATTCTTACTGTCCTGCGGCACCAAGGGCAAACGCTATGCATTGCCGCACAGTGAAGTTATGATCCATCAGCCTTCCGGCGGTGCACAGGGCAAAGCAACCGACATTCAAATTGCTGCAGAGCGTATTCTCAAAATGAAAAAGACCATCAATCAGATCTTATCCGAAAATACCGGCAAACCGGTAGAGCAGGTGGCTCGTGATTGTGAGATCGACTATTTCATGTCTGCCGAGGAGGCAAAAGAATACGGTCTGGTCGACGAAATCATGGTTAAACGGTGATCGAATATGGCAAAAGACGAAACCACTCAGCACTGTGCCTTCTGCGGACAGGACAGTGACCATTGCAGATTGCTTTCCGGCAACGGACATTTTATCTGTGAGGAGTGCGTGGCACTCTGCTACAAGATCATGTTCCCGGAAGCGCAGTATCCGCGCGTAGGCAAGGATCTGGATGCAAAGCTTGAAAACTTTGAAGATCCGGCTGCAGACTGGGAATTTGCCTTAAAACCGAAAGACATCAAGGCATACCTTGATGAGTATGTCATCGGACAGGATGAGGCAAAAAAGACCCTGGCTGTCGCGGTATACAACCATTACAAACGCATCAGCAGTTTAGATGATATGGAATTTGACGACGGTGTCGAGATCCAAAAGAGCAATGTGCTGCTGTTAGGTCCGACCGGTGTCGGTAAGACCTATCTGGCACAGTCGCTTGCTAAGATCATCGATGTGCCGTTTGCGATTGCGGATGCTACCACCCTGACCGAAGCTGGCTATGTCGGTGACGACGTAGAGAACGTTTTAGTCAGACTGCTGCAGGCTGCGGATTTTGATGTGGAGGCTGCTCAGCGCGGCATCATCTACATCGATGAGATCGATAAGATTACCCGTAAGTCCGAAAACACCTCCATCACCCGTGACGTATCCGGTGAGGGTGTACAGCAGGCACTTTTAAAGATCGTTGAGGGAACGGTATCCAATGTACCTCCGGCGGGCGGCAGAAAGCACCCGAATCAGGAGTTCATTCAGGTGGATACCAAGAATATTCTGTTCATCTGCGGCGGTGCATTCGAGGGCATCGAGAAGATCATCGGACGCAGAAAAGATACCTCTGCGATCGGTTTCGGTTCCAAACTGACCAGCAAAGAGGCTGCAAAAGAGACCAATGTTCTGCTGGAGGACTTAGTCCCGCACGATCTGGTCAAATTCGGTCTGATCCCGGAGCTGGTTGGCCGTTTACCGGTCATCACCACCCTGCGTGAGCTGGACGAGGATGCGCTGGTGCGTATTCTGGAAGAACCGAAAAACTCCTTTATCAAACAGTACCAGGCACTCTTTGACCTGGATGATGTTAAATTGACCTTCTCCGACGATGCAAAACGCGCGATTGCGAAGAAAGCACTGGAGCGCAAGACCGGTGCACGCGGTTTACGCGGCATTATGGAGGAAGTATTGCAGGACCTGATGTTCGAGATTCCGTCGGATGAGACGGTAAGCGAGGTCTTGATCACCAAAGAAAGCGTCGAAAAGACCGGCGAACCGGTGATCACCCGCGTTTAATTGACAGCATATCGCGGGTCGGTAGCTTTTACCGACCCGTATTTATCGGAGGAACACATGGTACATATCTTTATCGACCTGGAAATGAATCAGGTTTCCTGGTCTGACAGAGAGGCAAGCGGTGCGGTCAAGAACGAGATCATTCAGATCGGTGCGGTAAAATTAGACGAAAGCTACCGTGTTATTGACACCTATGAAGCTTTTGTTAAACCGACGTATTCCAAGATCTGTCCGATCTGTACCCGTCTGACCGGCATCACCCAAGAGCAGGCAGACAGCGGCAAATCTTACCCCGAAGCGATCGTGGATTTCGCGGAATGGGCAGGAACGGACGCTTGTTTTTATTCCTGGAGCGACAACGATTCCAGACAGCTTCGTCATGAGGCGGTCTGCAAAAAAGTAGATCCTGCCGTGATCGCGGTGTTCGACCGTTGGGTGGATTTCCAGCTGGAATACTGCAATTTGGTTGAACAGAGCCGAATGGGCCTTGATGTTGCGCTCAAAGGTGCGGGACTTTTCCAGATCGGAGCGAAGCATTCTGCGGCAGCGGATGCACTCAGCTCGGTACAGTTATTCAAGCTGGTACACAGTCCGGTTTATTTTTCCGAAGAAAACCGTGCGCGCATTATCCTGTATACCCGAATCGTTCGCCGTCGGATGCAGGAGAAAAAACAGGCGAATAAAGCCAGACGGACCCCCAAATATCCGAGAGAGCAGCACAGACAGCGCCAGAGCCGTAATCATCGGACGGATATTTGACCAAATGCGGCTGATGCGATCTCCTTACACAGCTTTATCGGCTTGTCTGTGACGATCGCGTATATGATGAAAGAAAACGAGGGCAAATGACCCTCGTTTTCTTTTTGGTGGAAAGCGGCAGTACATTTCAACAGATTTGAAAAAGGCTGTTGACAAACATAACCCGCAGTGCTATAATGAAGAAAATCATTTCACACGGAGGATAAGGCAATGTTGAGATCCGCATATGAATATGTGGTCTGGGCTGTCGAGATGATGTATCATTTCGGCTTACATTGTCATACCCAAATGAGGAAAATGGTTTTGGCGTGATCACGAAACAATT
>JBGUUN010000028.1:0-1512 GCA_045133555.1 Oscillospiraceae bacterium | reverse complement strand
GGCAATGGCAGACACTTATACAGAGGGTTACCGCATCGGTTTTGTGATGGGCGGCAAGGATATTTCAAAGAAAAAGACCGTGAATATTCGCTACAATCTCGGTTTTGAGCGTATGATCAAAAAGGCGATCGAGAATTTTGAAAAGATCGGTCTGCAGCCGGTCATCTACCGCGCGGCTGTTTCTACCGTAAATAAGCGTCAGACATTAAAGATTGGTTACACAGGTGCAAATCCGAATAAACAGTATGACTATGATCACCGCGCAGACAATGCGATTTATTTCGATCGCAAATTTGTGGAGCGTAAGCTCGGGGTTATGCGGACGGCATATGAGACACATCGTCAGCTTGCACGTTGGCACGGCGGTCCGGCAGTAGTTGAAGTATTTGGTGAGGCTCCGTTTGCTCCGCAGGCAAAGCCGGAGGCATACCGTCTTTCCGAGAAGCAGCAGAAGCTCGTGGCACAGGCGGACAATGAAGCATCCCAGCTTACCAATCAGTATATCATCGGCAAGGAGCGCAGCTTTACGATCATCGCATTCCCGATGCCGGAGATCGGTGAACAGTTTGAGGAAATCTTCAGTGAGACTGTGAAGATCAATACGCTGAACTATCAGCTTTACCAGCGTATTCAGCAGGTGCTGATCGACGCACTCGACAAGGGCTGTGCCGTGCACATCAAAGGAAAAGACGGCAACCGTACAGATTTGACTGTGGCGTTTACAGAACTTGCAGAACCGGACAAGCAGACACTGTTTGAAAACTGTGTGGCAGATGTGAATATTCCGGTCGGCGAAGTGTTTACTTCCCCGCGTCTTGCAGGAACAGACGGTATTCTGCATGTGTCACAGGTATATTTAAATGAGCTCAATTATATGGACCTTGAGGTACAGTTTAAGGACGGTATGGTTGTAGATTACAACTGCAAAAATTTCGCATCCGATGACGAGAATAAGGCGTACTTCCGCGAGAATGTCATGTACAATCGCGAAACTCTGCCGCTTGGCGAGTTTGCAATCGGAACGAACACGACGGCTTATGTTATGGCGAAGAAGTATCAGATTGCGGACAAGCTGCCGATTCTGATTGCCGAGAAGATGGGACCGCATTTTGCAATCGGCGATACCTGCTACAGCTGGCAGGAGGATACTCCGGTCTATAATGCGAACGGCAAGGAGATCATTGCCCGTGACAACGAAGTGTCAATTCTGAGAAAAGAGGATCCTGCGAAGGCATATTTCGGATGCCATACAGATATTACGATTCCGTATGAAGAAATCGGTCATATTGAAGTCATCTGCAAGGATGGCAGCAGGATTGCACTGATTGAGGACGGAAGATTTGTGCTTGAGGGAACGCAGGAGCTGAATGAGCCGCTTGGGGAGCTGTAATCTGGCGGTGTTTTGCAGTGACAGGGGAGAAACACGAATGATTGAAACACTTTTGAAGGAACTTACACTGGACGAAAAAATCGGCATGATTCACGGTGACGGTCTGTTTCACACAAAAGCAG
>JBGUUN010000027.1:0-6206 GCA_045133555.1 Oscillospiraceae bacterium | reverse complement strand
TCGCAGGGATAGATATCCAGAATACCGCCGCGCAGTGCATACTGTGCAGTACCCTCGATCTGAGAGCGGCGGACATAACCGGCCTTGCTTAATCGATCGGTTAAGTTTTCGATAGAGTAACTTTCACCGCTTTGGATGGTAAAGCTGCGCTCGGTCAGTTCCTTTTGCGGGATGGTATACTGCAGGCAGGCTTCATACGGGGCTAAGACCACCGAGAGTTTGTTCTCGTTTAAGCGGGATAAAACCGAGATGCGCTGCTGCTGGTATTCACCGGATGCACCTTCGATGCCGTGGAAAAAGATATCGCGGATCGGATATACCGCAGCAAAATCTGCGGTGATGTCGCTTTTCTTGCTTTCCAGCGGATTGTGGTAAAAGGCGTTGATATCCTCACACATTCTGCGTGCGGTGGATTCATCCTCGGTGATAACCAACACTTTTTTGTTGGAAAGCTCGGCTGCTGCGGTGATGTAATGTGCTTTGTGAATGCCGGACAGACCGATGAGATTTGCAGGGGTCTGCTTTAATTCGATGGCCTGCATCAGTTTGCGGAATGCAGGCTGTTTTTGCGCTTCTTCTCTGAAAATACGCATGATATGCTCCTGTGGTCACATCAGGAATTGTGACGGTTCATGGCAAGATCCATCTTGCCGTCTACGATCAGTCGGATGATTTCCGGACAGCGATCCAGTGCGGTCTTAAGCTGCTCCATTTCTTCTTTTTTGAAATGGGAGAGAACCCATGCGGCAAGATCGTACTGCGGATGCGGTTTTGCACCGACACCGATCTTGACACGCGGGAATGCATCCTTTCCGGTCAAATAAAGAATGCTCTTGATGCCGTTGTGACCGCCGTCGCTGCCTTTGCGTCGGATACGTAATTTGCCCGGTTCGAGGGAGATATCATCATATAAGACGATCACCTTTTCGATCGGGATTTTATAGAAGTTCATTGCAGCAACAACCGATTCGCCGCTTGCATTCATAAAGGTATGCGGCTTTAACAGCAGACAGGAATGTCCTGCGATGACCGCACGTCCGGTAAGTCCTTTGAACTGGATTTTTTTGACGTCTGCGGAGAATTCTTTCGCAATGGCGTCGATCGCCATGAAGCCGGCATTATGGCGGGTGGTTTCGTATTCGGAACCCGGATTGCCCAGACCGACGATGAGATATTCAACACCGGAAACCGAAGTGGTTTCATTTTTCTTTCCAAACAGCATATAATGAAGTCCTTTCTTTGCTTTTCTCGTTTATATTTAATTGCATACATTATTATTATAGCGGTTTGGCGGAAAAAAAGCAACTGAAAGATTGAATTCTTCCAAAAAATATGGTATGATATAAAAGAATGGGGTTGTGTACCCTTTTAGGGGTATTGCAATCGCATGAACAGGTATGTGTTACATATATTTTTGATAGATTCCGATGAACGGAAAAAGGATGAAGGAGGAGAAGAATGAAACAGATCGGTATCTTTTTCGGCGGTGTATCCAGCGAGCATGACGTTTCGCTGCTGTCTGCGACCGCAGTTTTACAGAATATCAGCAAAGAAAAATATGAGGTCCACTGTGTGGGCATCACCAAAGAGGGCGAGTGGTATTACTACAACGGTCCGATCGATATGATCGGCAGCGGTGCATGGCTCAACGATCCAAAATATCTGACGCCGTGTACTGTGAATGTCAACCGTTCTCAGAAAGGCTTACTGCTGTTCGGTGAGGAAGGCATCCGCACCGTAAAACTCGACTGTGTTTTCCCGGTACTGCACGGTAAAAACGGCGAGGACGGTACCATGCAGGGTCTTCTTGAGATCGCAGGTATCCCGTATGTCGGCTGTGACACCTTATCGAGTGCTGTCTGCATGGATAAAACCGTGACCCATACCGTTTTGGACCGTCACGGCATTGAGACCGCAAAATACATCTCCATCATGGACTATGAATATGCCGAAAACGGTGAGGAATTCTTAGAGATGGCGGAAAAAGAACTCGGCTATCCGATGTTCGTCAAACCGGCAAATGCAGGTTCTTCGGTCGGTGTTTCCAAGGTAAGTGTACCGGAAGAATTCCATGCGGCGATGCAGTTGGCTTTTGCAAATGATAAGAAAGTTCTGGTCGAGGAAATGATCAATGGCTTGGAAGTAGAGTGCGGCGTTCTCGGCAACAAAGAGCCGATCGCAGCAGTAC
This sequence comes from Oscillospiraceae bacterium, assembly GCA_045133555.1. GTDB lineage: Bacteria > Bacillota > Clostridia > Oscillospirales > Ruminococcaceae > JAHHTP01. Next base: position 4,018 of record JBGUUN010000027.1, on the reverse strand, counting down.
CGGGTTCGATCGTACCGTGCAATGACTGGTATGACTATGAGGCGAAATACTTAGCGGGTGAGAGCAAGACCCTCATCCCGGCAGCGGTATCCAGCCGTATGATCGACCGTGTACGTGCACAGGCGATCCGTGCATATCTGGCACTTGGCTGCACCGGTATGTCCCGTGTAGACTTCTTTGTGACTGCAGATGACAGACTGCTTGTCAATGAGGTCAACACCATTCCGGGCTTTACCAGCATCAGTATGTATGCTAAAATGTTTGCGGCTGCAGGCGTTGACTTCTCTGAGTTGGTAGACCGACTGCTGGCATTGGCTTTATCTGCCAAAGGGGAGTAAAAGATGGACAAAAGACCGATAGGTGTATTCGATTCGGGTCTTGGCGGTTTGACCGCGGTAAGAGAGCTTGTAAAGATCCTGCCGCATGAGGATATCGTGTATTTCGGTGATACCGGGCGTGTTCCGTACGGTACCAAGAGCAGCGAAACGATCCGACATTATGTGAAGCAGGATATCAACTTCCTGCTGTCGCAGAATGTTAAGATGATCATTGCCGCATGTGGTACGGCAAGTGCCAACATGAGCAAGGAGATCATCGACAGCATGGGCGTGCCGTATACCGGTGTTGTTGTTCCGGCGGCAATGAAGGCAGCCGAGATCAGCAAGACACAGCAGATCGGTGTGATCGGTACCGGTGCCACGGTGCGTTCCAAGGCATTCGATAACGTGCTCAAAAGCATCCTGGCAGATTGCGAAGTAACTTCCAATGCATGTCCGCTGTTTGTATCTTTGGTAGAAAACGGATACTCCAACTTTGAAAATGCGGTAACGCGTCTGGTCGCACAGGATTATTTAAGACCGTTCATTCAAAATCCGGATCTGGATACGTTGATCTTGGGGTGTACACATTTCCCGATCCTTTCGGATATCATCGCAGATATCTTAGGACGCAGAATCTCCCTGATCGACCCGGGTAAGGAAGCGGCGCATTATGCCAAACAGGTACTGCAAAGTGCAGGGAAGCTGAACGAATCGGAGCATAAAGGTGTTTGTCGATATTATATCAGCGATAACGTGCAGAGCTTTTCGGAGAATGCGAAGATGATCCTGCGCGAGCCAGTCATTGGTAGTGTTGAGAAAATCGATATTGACACCTACTAAAGATAAAAGGAGCTAACATGGAAGAAATTCAAAACAAACGATCGGTCGAGGTGAACATTCACAGCGAGTTTCGTTCCAAAGAGGATACGATGCCGATGGATGTGTATACGGTCGGTAGTTTATATCAGAAAAATAACAATCTGTATCTGGTGTACGACGATGTGGAGGAAGATCAGACTACTTCCCGCACCATGCTTAAGGTAGAGCCTGGCAAGCGTGTGACCATGACCAAAAAAGGCTGGTCCGAGATGCACTTCGTATTGGAGGAAGGCACCCATAATGTCGGATACTATGCGATCCCGGACGGTACCATTACGATGGGCGTTACCACAACCCGTTTGGTGGATGAACTGACCTTAAACGGCGGCACCTTACAGTTTACCTATAACACCGATTCCGGTGGTTATGAAATGTTCGAAAATAATATGACGATCCGGATCAATGTGACCGGTCAAGAATCTTAAAGGATGGTAGAAGTATGAACAAGTATCAGAATCCGATGGAAACCGCCATCGGTCAGGTCAAAAATTTACTCAACAATGCAGTAAGCAAAGCAATGGAAAAAGGCACCCTTCCGCAGGCTGAGATCCCGGATTATGTGATCGAGATCCCGGGCGACCGTAAAAACGGTGACTTTGCTACCAATGCGGCAATGGCTTCCGCTCGTGCATTCCGTATGGCTCCGGCAAAAATCGCAAGTGCGATCGTTGCGGAGATGGAACTTGAGGGCAGCTATATCGAGCGCTGCGAGATCGCAGGCCCGGGCTTTATGAACTTCTATTTATCTGACAGCTGGTACGCACTGGTACTGGATACCGTTCTCTGCTTAAAAGACGATTACGGTAAAACCGATATGGGTAAAGGCAAACGTATTCTGGTAGAGTTCGTTTCCGCAAACCCGACCGGCCCGATGCACATCGGTAATGCGCGCGGTGGTGCGATCGGTGACTGCCTTGCAAGCGTTCTTTCCGCTGCAGGCTATGAGGCTGACAGAGAGTTCTACGTTAACGACGCAGGCAACCAGATCAATAAATTCGGTATGTCCCTCTCTTTACGTTATCAGCAGATCTATAAATCCGATATCGAGATGCCGGAGGATGCATACCACGGTCAGGATATCGTAGACCATGCAAACGCATTTGCTGCAGAGTACGGTGACAAATACATCGCATGCAGCGAAGAAGATCGCAGAGCGGCATTGGTTGCATTTGCACTGCCGAAAAACATTCAGGGTCTGGAAGATGACTTAAAGAAATACCGTATCACCTACGACAGATGGTTCAGAGAATCCACCCTGCACAACTCCGGTGCGGTTACCGATGTTGTAAAACTGCTGCAGGATAAAGGATGCACCTACGAAAACGAGGGCGCTATCTGGTTCAAGGCTACCGATTTCGGTGCAGATCAGGACTTCGTTCTGGTTCGTTCCAACGGTGTTCCGACCTATGTTGTTCCGGATATTGCATACCATTATGACAAGCTGGTCACCCGCGGCTACGATAAGGCGATCGACGTTCTGGGTGCTGACCACCACGGTTATGTTCCGAGATTAAAAGCTGCTCTGCAGGCTTTAGGTGCAGATCCGGATCATCTGGATGTTGTTTTAATGCAGATGGTACGTCTGGTAAGAGGCGGCGAAACCGTTAAACTGAGCAAACGTTCCGGTAAAGCGATCACCCTGGTTACCTTGCTGGATGAGATTCCGATCGATGCAGCAAGATTCTTCTTCAACCTGCGTGAGGCGAACTCTCACTTTGAATTCGATCTGGATTTAGCAATCGAGCAGTCCTCTCAGAACCCGGTTTACTATGTTCAGTATGCATACGCACGTATCTGCCAGATCGAAAAAGGCTTAGCAGCAAAAGAGGTATATCCGATCTCCGATCCGGACTTTACTCTGCTGACCGCTCCGGAAGAAAGATTGCTCATCTCCCATCTGGCAAAACTGCCGGATACCGTAAACGATGCGGCTAAGAACTACGATCCGTCCAAGATGACCCGCTATGTCTGGGATTTGGCGATCCTGTTCCACAAATACTACAATGCTTGCCGTGTTGCTGTTGAGGACGAAGCTTTGATGCAGGCAAGACTGTCTCTCTGTCTTGCTGTACGCATTGCGATCGAAAACGTACTGTCTATGCTCAAAGTAGATACTCCGGAGTCGATGTAAGATGTTAGACTTAAGAAACACCAAAAAACCGGGCGCGCTGCTGCTTGACGGCGCGACCGGAACCAATTTATATCTGCGCGGATTGCCGGAAGGCGTCTGTGTTGAAAAATGGATCACCGAACATCCGCAGGCGATCAAAGATCTGCAAAGCGGATTTGCTGCTGCAGGCAGTGATGCGGTGTATGCGCCGACTTTTGGTGCCAATCGCATCAAATTGTCCCATTTCGGCTGTGAGGCTGAGGTAGAATATTTGAACAAGGAACTGGTCAGACTGTCGAAAGAAGCGGCACCGGACTGCTATATCGGCGGCGACCTTTCTCCGACCGGTTGTTTTATCCTGCCGTTTGGCGATAAAACGGTGGATGAGATCGTATCTGTCTATGCCGAGCAGGCAAAGGCATTAAACGAAGCCGGTGTGGATTTCTTTATTATCGAAACAATGATGAGCCTTGCGGAAGCAAGAGCAGCGGTTCTTGCCTGCCGTGATTTTAACAAGCCGGTATTTGTCACCATTACGGTAGATGAAAACGGCAAGACCTTGACCGGTGCGTCTTTGCGTAATGCAGTGGTTTTACTGCAGGAGCTCGGCGTTGCGGCATGTGGCATCAACTGCTCCTGTCCGCCGGCGAAATTATATGAGCAGATCAAGCAAGCGCTGTGCGTTGCAAAGATCCCGCTGATCGTCAAA
>JBGUUN010000026.1:0-3404 GCA_045133555.1 Oscillospiraceae bacterium | reverse complement strand
AACTGCTTCTGCGTTCGTTGGCGCGGCAAAATGCGTATCGAAAAATCCTTCAAAGGCCGCATCGGTTTAAGCTCCAATGACAGTATGCGTCTGTATATCAACGGCAAGCTGCTGATCGACGGTTGGGAAGGCAAGGATGCCAATGTCATGCTGCCGTTTGACTTTGTTGCAGGCGAACAGAATGAGGTCGTGGTTGAATTCCGCAACGATGCACGTGCCGCAAGAGTCATCTTCGGCTATGACCACGGCGAGGAGGATATGGATGCTGCGGTAGAACAGGTCAAGGATGCCGATGTCATCATCGCTTCTTTCGGCGACTCTGAGGAGACCAGCGGTGAAAACTTTGACCGCACCGACTTAAATCTCCCGGGCAGACAGTTAGAACTCTTAAAGAAACTGCATGCAACCGGCAAACCGGTTGTTTTAGTGCTCAACACCGGACGTTCGATGAGCCTTACCTGGGAGGAAGAAAACATTCCGGCGATCTTACAGGCAGGATTTAACGGCGACCACGGCGGTAAGGCAGCAGCCGAGATCTTATTCGGTGATGTGGCGCCAAGCGGCAGACTGACCCTTTCCTATCCGCGTCATGTCGGTCAGGTACCGTGCCATTATTCCCGTCTGCCTGCAGGCGGCAGACTGTATGTCGAGTGCGACTGGAATCCGTTGTATCCGTTCGGCTTCGGTCTTACCTACACCACCTTCTCCTACAAGAACTTAAAGCTCTCTGAAAATGAGATCGGTATGGACGGCAGCGTCGATGTATCGGTGGACATTACCAATACCGGTGACCGTTTCGGTGAGGAGGTCGTACAGGTCTATGTCAACGACTGCTTCAGCTCGGTGGTCAAGCCGCTCAAAGAACTCAAGGCATTCAAGAAAGTCGCGCTGCAACCGGGCGAGACCAAAACAGTTACCATGACCTTGGGCACCAACGCATGGCAGACCTTGGATGCAAAACTCCACTGGGTGGTCGAACCGGGTGACTTTGAGATCCAGGTCGGTAAATCCGCGGAGCATATCCAGCTCAAAGCAATGCTGACCGTTGTAAAATAAGGGGGACATCATGTTCGATTACCGTAAAAAAACAAAAACTTTGATCAGCCGCGCCGCAGAGGTCATGACGGATCATATCCAAAACAAGCTGCCGGATGCAAAGATCTTCCCGAAATACAACGTCTCCTTTACATTTCCCCATGCGAAAATAAGTGCATATCTGATTGTCGAGCCTGATTTGCGCAAAATGGGCGACATACGTCTTACCGCCGGTGCTTGTGCTGTCGGGGATGATCGCATGGTCAGCAACTATATCGCAAAAGGAAGCCGCGAGGAAATGCTCGCATGGCTGGCCGTACCGGAAAACTTATCCGAATTGTATGATATCTTCGAGCAGCTGCAACAACGTGTCAAAGAATTCTAAACAAAAAGGTTCCCAACAAAAATTGGGAACCTTTTGTTATTTCGGATATACCACTTCAAATTCTTCGCAGACCACCGGCATGGATTCATCGAATACCATTCCGCAATCTGTCATCTCCTCGGTGAAAAAACGCGCATGCACCTCGCGCCAATACGCAAGACTACGGTCGCCTTCTCCCTCACAATAAGCCTGATGTGCATCCACCTCATCAAACGGTACCACCGTCACTTTGGTATTTTGGATGATACAGACCGCCTGCCCGCGGCTGTCGAGTACCACGCTGTATGCACCGACCGTCGGAAGCGGCTCGCCTTTCGATTCATATAACGGATATGCACTTGCCGTAGCCGTCTTGACGCCCGAAAGCACCAATGCCGCAAGTGCATCCGCATCGCATCCAAAACAGAATGCATCGTATTCCACCGCCTGTGGTTGGAGCTGTTGAAATTGCGCCCACATCTGTGCGGCCGTCATATCAATAGCCTCTCTGACCGATCAAAGACTCGTCATTCTCGATCCAATCACTGACATCGATGATGCGGTATTCATCCATCGTATCGCGGATGATCACGCGTGCAATACCTGCATTGATGACCGCACGTTTACACATCGAACAGCTGGAGGTACCGGCAACCACATCTCCGCTCAGGTAATCGATGCATACCAGATACAAGTCTGCTCCGAGCATCTCATTACGGGATGCCGATATGATCGCATTCATCTCTGCATGCACCGAACGGCAAAGCTCATAACGCTCACCGCGCGGGATATTTAACTTTTCACGGATACAAAAGCCCGTATCACAGCAGTTCTTTCTGCCACGCGGAGCACCGACATAGCCGGTAGAGATGATCTCATCGTTTTTTACAATGATCGCACCGTAGTTGCGGCGCAGACAGGTACCGCGCTCACAAACTGCCTGTGCGATATCCAAATAGTAATTTTGTTTATCTCTTCTGCTCATAGTACATTCCTCCTTGCTGATATCAATCCTATTATACTGATTTTACGAATGCTTGTCAACAAGATAGAACAAAACATTTGAAAGAAAGCACAAGAATCCACAAGACAAAATCAAAAAATTGTGCTATAATAGTAACAGAAATATCCAAAGGAGGCATGCTTCATGTCTACAAAAACTGCCGGACAAAGGGGAATCCGTGCGATCGTCACACGGCTGTTCGGAGTACAGTATATGCTCAAACCGGAACAGTGGCAGGGCAATGTTCCAACCAGCAAAGAACTTTATACCAATATGCTGCAGCTTGCCTGGCCAAGTGCACTCGAATCCATTCTGATCAGTCTGATCGGCTCGGTAGACACCATGATGGTATCTACCCTTGGTACTGCGGCGATCGCTGCGGTGGGTCTAACCAACCAGCCGAAGTTCATTCTGCTTGCTATCATCTTCTCGCTCAACACAGCGATCACAGCGATCGTAGCAAGACGTAAGGGTCAAAAGGATCAAAACGGAGCAAACAGCACCCTGCGGCAAGGTCTTATGCTTTCCGCATCGCTTTCGGCGCTTCTCGCAGCTTTAGGTTATATCTTTGCCACACCGCTGATGCGATTCACGGGAGCAAATGAAGACACGCTTTTAATGTCTACCCAGTACTTCCGTATCATCACGGTTAGTATATTTTTCTCGGCGGTCTGTATGACCATCAATGCCGCACAGCGCGGCGCAGGCAACACCCGCATCTCGATGAAAACCAATATTCTGTCCAACATCGTCAGCCTGGTTCTCAACTACCTGCTGATCGGCGGTAAACTCGGGTTCCCGAAACTCGGCGTTGTCGGTGCAGGTATCGCCACCCTGGTTGGTACCGTTGCAGGTCTGATCCTTGCGATCTTTTCGGTCATCGGAAAGCATAAATTCCTACACCTTGATTTCAAGTCCAAATGGACCTTTGATAAAGAAACGCTCAAGGTCATCTGCAGCATCGGCGGCAGTGCCATGGTCGAACAGGTTTTCATGCGCATC
>JBGUUN010000025.1:0-8898 GCA_045133555.1 Oscillospiraceae bacterium | reverse complement strand
GGTCAGCGGATAGCGGTTGCCCTCCACCCAGAAGCTGCCTTTGCCGGATAAAAATAGATACAGCTCACAGCGGTCGTGGGTATGCATCTCAAAATCGTTTGGATTCGGCGTCTCATCGATGGTATAGTGGAACATCATTTCGTTGTCGGAGTAGCTATACGGTTTTATCATTGGATTCACCTCAAATACAGTATAGCATAGGATGCGAAGATTTGCAATGAAAAATGCAAAGAAATACTATTCGTTTGCGTTTTTTTTGCGTTATAATGATTATGAGGGGGAATGCACATGAGAAGTAACTATATGCTGACGTCTGCTGCTGCAGAAGAATTATATTTGTCGGTAAAAGACCTTCCGATTATTGACTATCACTGCCATCTTTCTCCGCAGGCAATCTATGAAGATAAGCCGTTTGATAACATCGGCGAGATCTGGCTTGCGGGCGACCACTATAAATGGAGATTGATGCGTGCCGCAGGCTTTGATGAAGATCAGATCACCGGAGCGGCTACTTGGAAAGAAAAATTCGTGAACTATATCACGGCGTTGGAGTTTGCACCGGGAAATCCGCTGTATCATTGGTCCGAGATGGAATTAAAGCAGTTTTTTGCGGTCGAAATGCCGATGACTGCTGAAAATGCCGAAGCGATCTGGGAGCAGGCAAATGCTTACCTGAAAGCAAATGCGCTTTCTCCGCGCAAGCTGATCGAAGGCTCGAATGTCGAGATCATCTGCACCACCGACGATCTTGCAGACGATCTTTCCTGGCATGAAAAGATCAAGGAGCAGGGTACGCTGAAAGCGAAAGTCCTGCCGTCCTTCCGTTACGATAATCTGCTGCAGCTGCGCAAAGAGGGCTATGCAGCATACATTGCAAAACTTGCCGCTGCGGCAGAGATTTCGATCACCGATCTTGCTTCGCTCAAAGAGGTGATCGCCAAACGTCTTTGCTATTTCTATGCGCACGACTGCCGCATTACCGATGTCGGTATCCCGTATTTCCCGAAAGGCATTGCCAGCGAGGCGGATGCGGATGTGACCTTCAAAGCGGCACTTGCCGGAGAGGCGATCGACGATACGGCATATTATGCGTTTCTGGGCAATTTATATTTGTATCTCGGCAAGCTGTTTAAAGAAAAAGATATGCTGTCCCAGTGGCATTTGGCATCCTTCAGAAATGCCAACTCCATTCTGTTTGCACGCTGCGGCTTAGACTGCGGTGTTGACTGCATCGGCGAATGTGTATCCGGTGAGGATCTGATCGCTATGCTGGATGCGATGCTCAAAGAAGATGCCCTGCCGCAGACCATCATCTATTCGCTCAACCCGCAGAATCTGGATCAGATCGCCTGCATCGCAGGTGCATTCCCGGGTGTTCGCTGCGGTGCGGCATGGTGGTTTAACGACCATAAGCGCGGTATCAGAGAGCAGATGGAAATCATTTCGGAGTACGGTCTGCTGGGTAAATTCTACGGTATGCTGACCGACTCGAGAAGCTTTTTGTCCTATGCAAGACACGATTATTTCCGTCGCATCTTATGCAGCCTGATCGGCGGTTGGGTAAAAGACGGTGAATATCCGATGGCCAGTGCAAATAAAGCGGTTCAAAAAATATCTTACTATAATATTAAAGAATGGATGGAGGAAGAGTTATGAAAATGACATTTCGTTGGTATGGCGAATCCGATCCGGTAACGCTGGAAAAGATCAGCCAGATCCCGCAGATGACCGGTGTGGTATCTGCAGTTTATGATGTCGCTCCGGGTAATGTATGGAGTGAGGAGAGCATTGCAAAGATCAAGGAGCAGGCTGCTGCACACAACCTTGAATTTGAGGTGGTCGAGAGCGTTCCGGTGCCGGAAGACATCAAACTCGGCAACGAGAAAGCACCGCAGCTGATCGAGAATTACTGTGAGACCGTTCGCAGACTCGGTAAAGCAGGCGTTAAATGTATCTGCTATAACTTCATGCCGGTATTCGACTGGCTGAGAAGTGAACTGGAGCATCAGAATGAGGACGGCTCCAACTCTCTGGCATATGATGAGCAGACCGTACTGTCCATGAATCCGCTGACCGGCGATTTATCCTTACCGGGCTGGGATGCAAGCTACACCAAAGAAGGCTTACGCGCATTGCTCGAAGAATATCAGAAGATCGATGAAGAAAAACTGTGGGAGAACCTGACTGCATTCTTAGAGGCTGTTATTCCGGTCGCTAAGGAGGCAGGTGTCAACATGGCGATCCATCCGGATGATCCGCCATGGGGCATTTTCGGTCTGCCGCGTATCATCACCGGCGAGAAGAATCTGCGCAGATTCCTTGACATCGTTCCGGAGAAAGAAAACGGCCTTACCTTCTGTACCGGTTCTCTGGGTGCAAATCCGGAAAACGATCTGGTCAAAATGGCAGGCGAATTTGCAGACCGCATCCACTTTGCACATCTGCGCAACATTAAATTCACCGGCGAGAGAAAATTCCAGGAAGTCGGCCATCCGACCGATTGCGGCAGCCTGGATATGTACGGCATCGTAAAAGCACTCTGCGACAACGGCTTTGACGGTTATGTCCGTCCGGACCACGGCAGAATGATCTGGGGCGAGACCGGCCGTTACGGCTACGGTTTATTCGACCGTGCACTGGGTGCAATGTATCTGACCGGCTTATTCGAAGCTGTTAAGAAGGAGAAATAAGCATGAGCAAAGTTATCGTTATCACCGGTGCGGGCGGCATTCTGTGCAGCTCTTTCGCAGAATTTTTAGCGGAAAAAGGCAATAAAGTTGCCCTGCTTGATATCAACGAAGCTGCAGTCAATGCAGTTGCGGATAAGATCAATGCTGCAGGCGGCGTTGCAAAAGCATATGCATGCAACGTACTGAAAAAAGATGTGATCGAAGAAGTCCATCAGAAGATCCTTGCTGATTTCGGCAAATGTGATATCTTAATCAACGGTGCAGGCGGCAACAGCCCGAAATGCACCACCGTTCACGAAGAATATGAAGCAGGCGATGAGGATGCGGAATTTTTGACCTTCTTTAACCTGCCGACCGAAGGTTTTGACTTTGTATTTGACTTAAATATCAAAGGCGTGCTGCTGCCGAGCCAGGTATTCATGACCGATATGCTGGGCAGAGAGGGCTGCTGTGTGCTCAACATCTCCTCGATGAATGCATACCGTCCGCTGACCAAAATTCCGGCATACTCCGCAGCAAAAGCTGCAGTATCCAACTTCACCTCCTGGCTGGCTGTTCATTTTGCCAAAGAGGGTATCCGCGTCAATGCGATCGCTCCGGGCTTCTTTGTAACCAACCAGAACCGCAGCCTGCTGTTTGATGCCGAAGGCAATCCGACCGCAAGAACCGGTAAGATCTTACGTGCTACCCCGATGGGCAGATTCGGTGAGGCTTCCGAGCTGTTGGGTGCGCTTGAGTGGCTGCTCAACGAGGAAAAAGCAAGCTTCGTCACCGGTGTTACCATTCCGGTAGACGGCGGTTTCTCTGCTTATTCCGGCGTTTGATAAAAGAGGGGAAAGATATATGAGACTGTATGCATTTGCGGATGAGGCTTCTCCGATGATCGACGGACAGATCGCCGCAATGAAAAGAAACGGCCTGCAGGGTCTGGAAATGAGAAATGTCGACGGTGTCAATGTTTCTGAGATCAGCCTGGAAAAGGCCAAAGAAGTAAAAGCTAAATTGGATGCGGCAGGTCTTGTTTGCTGGTCGATCGGCTCGCCGCTCGGAAAGGTCGATATCCATACGGATTTTAACGCCTATCTGGAAAAATGCCGTCATACCTATGAGATCGCAAAGATCATGGGTACGACGCGCATCCGTATGTTCTCCTTCCATCTGCCGCAGGATGCCGATCCGGATGCATATGAAGCAGAGGTCATTGATAAGCTGTCGCAGATGCTCGCACTTGCCAAAGAGTACGGTGTGACCCTCTGCCACGAGAACGAGAAAGGCATCTTCGGTGATACCGCAGCACGCTGCAAGAGATTGCTGGATGCGCTCCCGGAACTTGCCTGTGTATTCGACCCGGCGAATTTCATTCAGGTCGGACAGGATACTTTGGCAGGATTTGAACTGCTCAAAGACCGTTTGAATTATATGCACATCAAGGACTGTTTTGCGGACGGCAGCGTTGTACCGGCCGGTAAGGGCATCGGTAATCTGCCGTATATCTTAGAACAATGTAAAGAATTGGGTGTTGAAGATCTGACCATCGAGCCGCATCTGGCTGTATTTGCCGGATTGGATGCGTTGGAGCGGGAAGGTCAGACCAGCAAAGTGGGCGGATATGCGTATCCGGATGCGGATGCCGCATTCGATGCTGCCTGCAATGCACTCAAAGAAATCATTTAAGGGGGAATTTCATCATGTTGATCGGTGCACAGATGTTCACGGTACGTGAATCCACCGCCAATTTGACCGATTTTGCGGAGACCTTGAAAAGAATCGCAGATATCGGTTACACCACCGTACAGGTTTCCGGTACTTGTCCGTACGATCCGGCATGGTTGGATGCCGAACTGAAGAAAAACGGCTTGAAATGCGTTATCACCCACACTCCGCCGGATAAAATGGTGGAGGACCCGATGCAGGTGGTAAAAAACCACAATGTATTTGACTGCAAATACATCGGTATCGGCGGCTATTCGTTTGAGGGTTCGAGCGTTGCCGAGTTCAAAGAAAAATTTACTCCGGTAGTCAAGACCTACTGTGAAAACGGCAAATATTTAATGTACCATAACCACAACGGTGAGTTCAAAAAAGAAAACGGCATCGTATTGATGGATCAGATTGCAACCGCCTTCACCCCGGAGGAGATGGGCTTTACGCTGGACACCTATTGGGTACAGGCAGGCGGCGGTAATCCGGCAGAATGGATCGAAAAACTGTCCGGCAGAGTGCCGTGCATCCACTTAAAAGACTATTTATTTGATGCAAAAATGGCACCGATCGGTGTGGGCAACATCAACTTTGACCGTGTATTTGCGGCAGCGGCTGCAGCAGGTACCGAATATATGTTGGTAGAGCAGGATGACTGCTACGATGTCGATCCGTTTGAATGCTTAAAAATCAGCTATGACTATCTGAAGGCACAGGGTTTTAATTAATGGATAAAAAGATACGCCTTGGGTTGATCGGTGTCGGTACAATGGGTTCGGTGTATGTTCAATACCTGCTGCAGGGAGATTGTCCGGACTTTATACTGGCGGCGGTCAGTGACATAAATATTGCAAGAAAAGATTGGGTAGACGCGCAGACGGATGCACATTCGCATCCGCCGGTCGCATTCTTTACCGATGCAAAACAGATGCTGCAAAGCGGTCTGATCGATGCGTGCATCGTCAGCGGTCTGCATTACGATCATCCGTGTTTTGCGATCGATTGTTTTGAAAACAATATCCATGTTCTGCTGGAAAAACCGGCAGGCGTATATCCGCTTCAGGTCAGAGAGATGAATGAGGTCGCACAAAAGCATCCGGAGCTGGTGTTCGGCATGATGTTAAACCGCCGCACCGAGGGCGTTTACCGCTTTCTGTACGATCTGATGCATTCCGGTAAATACGGCGAGCTGCGCCGTATGAACTGGGTGGTGACCACCTATTACCGTCCGCAGGCGTATTTCGATTCATCGGATTGGCGGGCGACCTGGGCAGGAGAAGGCGGCGGTGTGCTGCTCAATCAGTGTGCACATCATTTGGATCTGCTGCAGTGGATCTTTGATATGCCGATCATGGTGCACGCAAAGCTGCGCTACGGTATGTGGCATGATATCGAGGTGGAGGATGAAGCCTCGGTATATATGGAATTCAAAAACGGCGCTACCGGCTTGTTCATCACATCCACCGGTGAGGCGCATGGCACCGACCGACTGGAGATCCAGCTCGACCGTGCAAAGATCGTATTGGAAGACGGAAATTTAACGGTATTGGAATACGAGATGTCCGAGCAGGAATTTTCCGCATCCGCCCAGGCGGCTTTCTCCGCATTGAAGGCAGAGCGTATCGAACCTGTGATCCCGGAGGACTTAAATCAACACCGCGCGATCATTGATGCATTCGGAAAGGCGATCAAAAAAGAGGGAAAACCGATCGCAGACGGTTTGGAAGGATACCGCAGTGTATTATTGCTTGCCGGTATCTACCTTTCGGATTGGCTGGGACGAGAGATCACCTTCCCGTATGAGGAGCAGCTGCAGTACCGTCTCCTTTCGGAAAAAATCGCACATTCAAAGAAAAAAACGACCGGCAAAACCGTTATTATGGATGTCACAACGTCGTTTAAGGGGGTAAAATAAAATGGTAAGACTTGGTATCATCGGTGTGGGCAACATGGGTTCTGGCCACACCAAGAATATTATGGAGGGCAAATGCCCGGAGATCGTTTTAACTGCAGTTGCTGATGTAAAACCGGCACGCAAAGAGTGGTTGGACGGTATGGTAAAAGAGTATGGCTACAGCGAGGTAGCATTCTTTAACACCGCTGAGGAAATGCTGGATTCCGGTCTGATCGATGCTTGTATCATCGCAGTACCGCACTACTTCCATCCGCCGTATGCGATCGCATGCATGGAGCGCGGTATCCACGTTATGTCCGAGAAACCGGCAGGCGTTTATACCAAACAGGTTCGTGAGATGAACGAAGCTGCAAAAGCACATCCGGATGTTGTATTCGGTATGATGTTCAACCAGCGTACCAACTGCATCTACCGTAAGATGCGTGAGCTGGTACAGTCCGGTGAATACGGTGAGATCCGCCGTACCAACTGGATCATCACCGACTGGTACCGTTCGCAGGCATACTACGATTCCGGCGAATGGAGAGCAACCTGGTCCGGTGAAGGCGGCGGTGTTTTATTAAACCAGTGTCCGCATAACTTAGATCTGTGGCAGTGGATCTGCGGCATGCCGGTCAAAGTTTCCACCCATATGAAATTCGGTAAATGGCATGACATCGAGGTAGAGGACGACGTTACTACCTACGTTGAGTATGCAAACGGCGCAACCGGTACCTTTATCACCACCACCGGTGACGCACACGGTACCAACCGTTTCGAGATCCAGCTGGATAAAGCAAGACTGATCGGTCAGGTAAATGAGCAGTTACGTAAATTCGAGCTCAAAGTCTTGGTTTACGATGTGGCTGAGTCCGAGTACACCAAATACAATAAAGAAGGCTTCCGTCCGATGGATGCACACGAGATCGATCCGCAGCTCGACGGTAAAGACGAAGAACATGTCGGCGTATTGAACGCTTGGGCAGGTGCGATCTTACGCGGTGAACCGCTGGTTGCAGACGGCTCTGAGGGTATCAACGGCTTGATGCTGTCCAACGCAATGCATCTGTCCGCATGGCTGGGCAAAGACATCGAGCTGCCGGTTGATGAGGATTTGTACTACGAAGAGCTTATGAAACGTGTTGCTACCTCCCGCAGAAAAACCAATGTACATGAGGTCGTATCCGACACTTCCGGCACTTACGGAGGTGCAAAATAATGAATGAGATCCGTGTAGGTATCATTGGTATTGGTAACATGGGAACAGCCCATGCCAATAACATCTATGCCGGAAACATCAAGGGAATGAAGCTTGCCGCTGTCTGCGATATCCGCAAGGTACGCAGAGATTTCTGTACCGAGGCATACAAAGATGTTGCGGTATTTGAAAACGGCGAAGAAATGATCAAATCCGGTCTGATTGATCTGCTGATCGTTGCCGTTCCGCATTATTATCACACCGATTATGTGGAAATGGCGTTGAAAAACGGCCTGCACGCATTGACCGAAAAACCGGCGGATGTTTTGGCATCACGTGCGAAATCGATCCATGAGCTGGCCAAAAAGAGCGGTAAGGTATTCGGTATCATGTTCAATCAGCGCACCAATCCTCTGTTTGCAAAAGCAAGAGAGATCGTGCAAAGCGGTGCATTGGGTGAACTCAAACGCTCGGTCTGGATCATTACCAACTGGTATCGCACCCAGAGTTATTATGACTCCGGTGAATGGAGAGCGACCTGGGCAGGCGAAGGCGGCGGTGTACTTTTGAATCAGGCACCGCATAACTTAGACCTGTGGCAGTGGATCTGCGGTATGCCGGTCAAGCTCAGAGCATTCTGTGAGCAGGGAAAATACCATAACATCGAAGTCGAGGATGATGCAACCTTGTTTGCAACCTATGCAAACGGTGCTACCGGTACCTTCATCACCACCACCGGCGAATATCCGGGTACCAACCGTCTGGAAATTTCGGGCGATCTGGGTAAGATCGTACTGGAAGAAGGCGTGCTGAAATGGTGGAAACTCGGTGTGCCGGAACGCAAATTCTGCTTTGAAAGTGCGGAAGGTTTTGCACAGATCCCGTGCGAATATGTTGAGATCCGTCCGGATGAGCCGGAGACCGGTCATTCCGGTATTTTGCAGAATCTGGCAAATGCCATTCTGTACGGTGAAGAATTGCTTGCACCGGGTTATGACGGTATCAAGGAATTGACGCTGTCCAATGCGGCGTATCTGTCCTCCTGGTGCGGCAATAAAGAGATCGCGCTGCCGTTTGATGAGCAGACTGTAGAGGAATTTGCCGCAGAACTGAAAAAGAGAGCGGATGCCTCGAATTATAAAGAGAATGCCGTTTTAGAAAAAATGAGCGGCGAATATTCCAAGCGCTGGCAGGTTCGTTGGTAAAATAACTGAGACTTCCGACCAAGTTTTTTGTCGGAAGTCTTGTTTTTTGAAAGGAATCCTGTTATAATAAAGGCAAATACAACGATTAGGGGGAAATAATATGAGTTTTAAATATCCTTATCAGAATCCGAATCTTTCGATCGAAGAACGTCTGGACGATTTGATCCCGCGTATGACCATCGAAGAAAAATTGGCACAGACCGATCAGTA
>JBGUUN010000024.1:0-14562 GCA_045133555.1 Oscillospiraceae bacterium | reverse complement strand
GAGGAGGAAGGCCGCATCACCGGTGCGATGCGCGGTAATGCCGCACATAACTTCCTGCAATACGCAAATTTTGCGGATGCGAAGAAGGATCTTGAAGCGGAGATCGACCGTTTGGTTGGTATGCAGTTTATTACCGAGCAGGACGGTGCGTTGGTAAATCGCTATACCGTATCCCGCTTTTTGAGAAGCAAGCTTTGCGCACGCATCCTGACTGCCGAAAAAGAGGGCAAGCTGTTGCGTGAGTATGCGTTTATCCATGAATTGCCGGTCAGCGAAGCGGATGCATCGCTTGACGATACGGCAGACGGCGAGATGATCGTAGTGCAGGGTATTGCCGACTGTATTTTGGTGGATGAGAATGGTTTGGTGCTCATCGACTATAAAACCGACCGATTGGAGGAGCCGCAGGCGTTTGTGATGCGTTATCGGGAACAATTGCGGATCTACCGTGAGGCACTTTGCTGTCTGTTTGCGGATTATTTCCCGGGAAAACCGGCAGTGAAAAAGACCCTCATCTATTCCTTGCACCTTGGCGCAGAAATTGAAATCGAATAAAACTTTGCGGCAGTCCGTTTTTTGGCGGACTGCCGCTCTTTTGTATCGAAAAATGCTGTGATAACGGGAAAAAGACTTGTAATCCTACCGCAAAATATGCTATAATAAAAGAATAATAAAGCATAAAGGAAAGTGAGTCAGTCATGGCAGAATATAAAAAGAACAACAATCGCCGCGGCAACGAAAACAAAGACCGCCGCGGTTATGATAACAATAAAAAACGCGAAGTAAAGGCATACCGTAAAGAGGAACACCCGAAACGTCCGGTGAAAGAGATGAATAAACAGCCTTACCGTGCCGAGGAGAATATCGAGGAAGAAAACCTTGAGCTGGTATGCGGCAGAAATGCCGTAACCGAATTGATCCAGTCCGGCAAAAGTGTTGACTGCATATACTTTGTAAATGATAATGAGAACGCAAAACACGGCCCGCTTGCTAAGATCTTTGCGATCGCAAAAGAGAAAAAGCTGGTCATCCGTGAGGTTTCCACCGCAAAACTCGATGAGATCTGCGGCGGTGTATATCACCAGGGCGTTGCTGCAAAATGCAGCTCGGTAGAGTATGCGGCCGTTGAAGATATCTTATCCTATGCGGAGCAGAAAGGCGAGGCACCGTTTATCATTGTTGCTGACGGTATTGAAGATCCGCATAATCTCGGTGCGATCATCCGTACCGCGGAGGCTTGCGGTGCACATGGCGTTATTATCCCGAAACGCCGCAGCGCATCGGTCAATGCGACCGTATTCCGTACCTCTGCGGGTGCTGCGGGTGTAATGCGCATTGCACGCGTTACCAACCTTGTCGCTGAGATGAAAGAATTAAAAGACCGCGGTGTTTGGTTCTATTGTGCGGATATGGACGGTGAACGTTGGGATCAGACCAACTTCAAAGGCGGTGTGGGTCTGGTCATCGGTGCAGAAGGTGACGGTGTTTCCCGTCTGGTCAAAGAAAACTGCGATATCTGCGTTTCGCTGCCGATGTGCGGTCAGATCAACTCGCTGAATGCATCGGTTGCAGCAGGTATCTTGATGTATGAAGTACTGCGCGGCAGACTTGGTAAATGACGATTCGATCGGAAATGAGGCTTACAGATGACACAACAGAATACGCCAAGATCCGCAGATGATATTCTGCAGCAGCTGCAGAATGAATTGCGCGAGAAACAAAAAGCTGTGCCAAATGCGTCGGCCGTATCCGATGACACGATTTCCGCACAGCAAAACGAAGACGCGGTGAGCGCACTGAAATGGGCTGTATCCCGTCCGATGGATGAGAAAGGCTATACCGGCGCTTATGAGCGATACCACACCAATCACGGTGTCACCGGCAGCAGATTGAGTGAGGAGAAAAAGCAAGAGATCCGTGATCGTGTATCCAAAACCCTTGCCGAGGGTATTCTGGCTTCCGGCATGACCGGCACTTTTGTAAAGGCAGAAAAAGAAACACAGGAAGAAATAACGGTCGAAGCACCGGCAGCAGAGCAGGAGATTGCAGCCCAAGCCGCAGAAGATTTTGCTCCAATCGAGGAAACTGCTCCGATCCCGCCGCAGGAAGAAAATGAGATGGCTGCACCGGTTGAAGAACCGTCGGCCGAAGTCGAAGAAAAACGCGGCATCTTAACCGATGAAGGCGGTAATGCAGTGCCGTTCAGCTATACCGATTTTAAGCTTAAGCGTGCCAATGCGGTAAAAGAATTTTTCAATAATATGCATGAATTTACCTTCACCCGTACCAATCAGGAAGCGGTGGAGATGCTGCATATGCATCAGCAGAGCGGAACATCTTTCGCCGAAGCTGCTGAATTAGAAGAATCCGATGAAATCAGAAAGAAAAAAGAGCAGGAAATCTACAAAGAGCGTGTTGAAAATCTGCGTCATATCCTCTCCGGAGAGAAGCAGATGACCTGGATCCGCGTGCTGCTTACCGGTATTTTTACCGTATGCGCGGGCTTGTTCTTAGGTGTTTCCTCCTCACAGAATGCCGTTAGCTGGTTTGGTGCAGATGCACCGGGTTGGGTCATTGCATTGCTGCAGCTTTTGATCTTGATCTGCGGCGGCTTGGTGAGCATCAATGTCTATATGGGTGCGCTGCAGCTGATCAAGAACCGCAGATTCGGTAAAGAACTGCTGGTAGCTGTGATCTACACCGCAGGTCTGCTGATGGGAATCGTCACCATGTTTGTACCGTCGATCTTCATCAAGGAATATTATACATCTTATGCGGCACTTTATTTGCTGACCGCATTCGGATATCATTTGGGAATGCATCTGCAGATGCGCCGTCTGCTTGGTCAGTTTGAGAAGTTGGCGGCGGATAAGACCGCTTGGAAATATTCCCTTGAGCCGCTGGATAACCGCTTCCTGCTGCAGAATCTTGATCCGCACCGTAAGGATGGCGGCTTGGTATTAAAGCAGGTCAAGGCGGATGTTATTGCGGGATTTGAGGATCATTGCTTTGCCCCGGATTGGTTTGATAAACTGACAAAACCGTTCTTGATCGGTCTGACCGCACTTGCTTTTCTGACCGCTCTGGGCACCGGTATTTTAAGCGGTGACTTCTTAAAAGCAATCTACGTATTCTTTGGCACATTCGGTTTCTGCAGCCCGTTTGCCGCTATGTATGCGGCAGAACTGCCGATGCAGAGAACCGTAAAAGAGACCGCAGCGGTATTTGATCAGTACACCGTACTGCATGCGGATGCGGTAGAGGAGATGGCAGATGCGTCTGCCGTCATCGTTGCCAGCGATGCGATCTTCCCACCGGAATCGGTGATTCTGCACGGTCTGCGTTCCGCAGCCGGTGTACGTGTGGATGAGGCAATTTTGGATGCGGTATCCATTCTGACTGCAGGTAAGAGTGTGCTTGCACCGACCTTTTTACAGATGATCTCGGATAAGACCGAGTTGCTCAAACCGGTGGATTCCATTACATATGAGGACGGTATGGGCATTTCCGCATGGGTCGATAATAACCGTGTACTCATCGGCAGCCGCAGAATGATGGAGAATCATAACATCCGTATGCCGTCGCAGGATATCGAACAGGCTGAAGCGGATAAAGGAAGAATGATCCTGTATCTTGCAAAACAGGGCGAGCTGATCACCGCATTCTCGCTGACGCTGCATCTGATTCCGCAGGCAAAGCGTTTGCTGGAGGCTGCAAGAAATCAGTCCGGACGCATCTATGTCCGCTCGGTGGATTGTCTGATTGAAAACCATCTGCTGTCGCTGTTCGGGGAAGATGCGGATATCATCGGCATACTGCCGTCAAGATTGCATGCGGATTACGAGAAGGAAACCAATCGCTCGGATGCGGCAAAATCGTTAGTCATCAGCGATGGCAGCTTATCTGCTTCGCTGCATGCTTCCATGCAGCTGCAGCGTCTGCGTGCGTCTTTGGAAATCATCCGTCTGCTGGTGGTCGTTCTGACTGCCGTGACCGGTATCTTCTTTGCAGCAGCTTGTATGGCAGGTACTCCGGCAATGATCGGTGCGGTCGCGGCGCTTATACCTGTACTGCTTCATGCAGCGTTCTTCCTTCTGAAGCGTTAATACTTGACATTTCATAGTATTTGATGTATTATGTATATACGCTTTGTTTTTGCGGAATGAATGTATATTATTCACCTGTGACTGCATTTTGCGTCACAGGTGTTTTGATTTTAAGGAGCTGTATACAAAATGAAAGAGAGAACATTACACGTTTCACTCGGTGAAAACAGTTATGACATTGTGATCCGCCGCGGCTTGTTAAAGACTGCAGCCGAAGAGATCAAAAAGGTCTATCCGGGAAAACGTATCGCGCTGGTCAGCGATTCCAATGTTACACCGTTATACGCGGGTGCTGTGCGTAATGCGCTGATCGATGCGGGATATGAAGTAAAAGTCGTCTCTTTCCCTGCGGGAGAGAAACACAAAAATCTGCAGATCTTAGAGCGTATCTATGATGCACTTTTGAATCCTGTGCCGTTTGCCGTGACCCGTTCGGATCTCATCATTGCACTTGGCGGCGGTGTGACCGGCGATATGGTCGGTTTTGCTGCGGCAACGCTGCTGCGCGGCATTCCGTTTGTACAGATACCGACAACATTGCTGTCTCAGGTGGATTCCAGCGTTGGCGGCAAGGTCGCTGTGGACTTAAAACAGGGCAAAAACCTTGCCGGTGCGTTTTATCAGCCGAAACTCGTACTCATCGATCCGGATACGCTGGATACTTTGTCCGACCGTGTTTTCTTTGACGGTATGGGTGAGGTGATCAAATACGGCTATATTGCAGATAAAAAGCTGTATGAGATCATTGAAGGCTGTGATGACCGTGCTGCTTTGTCTGAGCATATCGAGGAGATCATATATCGCAGTATCGATATCAAACGCGGAATCGTAGAGCGTGATGAGAAGGATACCGGTGAACGTATGGTATTGAATTTCGGGCATACCTTCGGTCACGGATATGAAAAACTCGGTGCATATGAACGGTTTATGCACGGTGAGGCGGTTTGCTGCGGTATGGAACACGCCTTGCGCCTGGGTGAGGCACAGGGCATCACCCCAAGCGGCTATGCAGCGAAATTAAGAGAAATGCTTGACCGTTTTGGATTGCCGTATGCACCGATCAATATCGATACGGATGAATTTTATGCAGTTTTGGCTCATGATAAAAAAGGCAGCGGTGATGATATTACTGTTATCTTCATCACCGAAATAGGTGCCTATACTATGAAGAAAATGCCGAAATCGGTGCTCAAAGAGATCGATATAAAACTGCGTGAGGGGGCATAAAACCGATGCAGATAAAATTTACCTCGGACAGACTTTCCGGTGATGTCTATGTGCCGTCGTCTAAAAGTCTGACCCACCGTTATCTCATTGCGGCAGCTTTAAGCGGCGGCTGTACGGTGCGTAATGTCAGTTTTTCCGAGGATATTTATGCGACCATCCGCTGTCTGAAAGCACTCGGGTTAAACTGCAGCACCGATGAGCAAAACGGAACAGTTTGTGTTGAAAAAGGGGAAAAACCATGCGGTGAAGCGCTGTTTGACTGCGGTGAATCCGGTTCTACGCTGCGCTTTTTCCTGCCGATCGCATTGCAGCTGTGTGAGCAAGGGGCGAAGTTTATCGGTGCTGGAAGATTGCTTGCACGCCCGCAGCAGCCGTATTATGATATCTTCGATCAAAAGGGGATCGCATATGCCGCAGATGAACAGAAGATCACCGTTAGCGGAAAAATGGAAAGCGGCGTATATTATCTTTCGGGTGCGGTTTCTTCCCAGTTTGTAACAGGTCTGTTGTTCGCACTCTCGCTTTGTGAGGGCGGAGAAAGCCGCATTGTCATCACCGACGAACTGCAGTCAAGAGCGTATGTCGATATGACGGTTGCTGCGATGCAGGCATTCGGCGTGAATGTCATAAATCATGAATATAAAGAGTTTGTCATACCGGGCGGTCAGCAATATCAAGCTGCTGATGTTTCGGTAGAAGCAGACTATTCTCAGGCGGCATTTTTCCTGACTGCTGCATATTTTGGTCACACGGTCCATGTCAAAGGACTGAATGCAGATTCGCTGCAGGGAGATAAAGCCATTGTATCGATACTTGAGCAGATGAAAAAACCGGGTGAAGTCACCGTCGATATCGGTGAGATACCTGACCTGGCACCGATTATTGCGGTTGCCGCATCGGTAAGGAGCGGTGTGACCCACATTGTCAACGGATTACGTCTGCGTTATAAGGAAAGTGACCGTATTGTTTCTACCGTGACCGAACTGAAAAAGTTGGGCGCGGATATCAAAGAATTGCCGGACGGCATGGAGATCGTCGGCAAAGAAAAACTCGGCATCGGTGATGTCGTCACATGTGACAGCTGGAATGACCATCGCATTGCGATGGCGGTGGCGATCGCAGCTTTGCAATGCAGTGACCCGGTGACCTTAAACGGGGCCGAAGCGGTCAGCAAATCCTATCCGCATTTTTGGGAGACCTATCGCAGTTTGGGCGGAATGGTGAAGGAGTGTAAGCAATGAATGTAAGCTATCATGTTTTCGGAGAATCGCACGGACCGGCGGTCGGTGTGGTGATCGAGAATCTTCCGGCAGGCATTAAGTTGGATATGGATGCCATCGGACAGGACATGGCGCGCCGCAGAGCAAAATCCGACGGCACCTCCACCACCCGTATCGAATCCGATCAGCCGGAGATTTTAAGCGGTATTTTTGAAGGCTATACCACCGGAACTCCGCTTACCGCAATCATCCGTAATGAAAATACCCGTTCGGGTGACTATAAAGCGACCAAGGATTTGGCAAGACCGTCCCATGCGGACTTTCCGGGAAATGAGCGTTACAGCGGTTATCAGGATTATCGCGGCGGCGGACATTTCTCCGCAAGAACCACCGCAGCATTGGTTTTTGCCGGTGCTGTCGCAAAACAGGTGCTCAAAGTTGTCGGCATTACGGTCGGTGCGCATATTCTGCAGATCGGCAATGTGAAAGATACCCCGTTTGATATGGTGAATATCGATGCAGGTCAATTAAATGAAATCGCAGCTAAACCGTTTTCTGTCATCGACGATGAAAAAGGCGAGCAGATGAAGCAGGTGATCTTGGATGCGAGAGCAAACACAACAAGTGTGGGCGGCATCATCCAATGTGCTGTCACCGGCGTCAAAGCCGGTATCGGTCAAAACGATGACTGCAGCGTTGAGAGCGTGATCTGCAAAAATATGTTTGCGGTGCCTGCGGTCAAGGGTGTGGAATTCGGACTCGGATTCGCCTTTGCCGACAGCTATGCGCATGAGGTCAACGATGCATATCGCATCAAAAACGGCAATATCGTCACCGTCACCAATCATAACGGCGGTCTGCTCGGTGGGATCACCACCGGTATGCCGATCGTTTTCCAGGCGGCGTTCAAACCGACACCGTCTGTTTCCAGAGAACAGCAAACCGTAAATATGAAAACCAAAAAAGAGGAGACCCTGCTCATCAAGGGCAGACATGACCCATGTGTGGTCGGTCGTGCTGCAGTCGTTACCGAAGCTGCGGCGGCACTTTCGATGCTGCAGGTGATCGATCCGATCAAAATGCCGATGAAGGAGGATCATGCAGATGAATAAGTGTGTTGTATGCTATTGCGGTGTACCTGGCTCATACGCAGAGGAGGCAGCGTACGGCTACTTCGGAGATACAGCGGAATTTACCACCGTAAAATCCTTCGGACAGGCATTTGCGGAGGTCGTTTCCGACCGTGCCAATTATGCGGTATTACCGGTAGAAAACAGCTCCACCGGCAGCATCAACGAAGTATATGACCTGCTTGCCGCAAATGACTGCCGCATCGTGGGAGAGTATATCGTTAAGGTAAAACATTGCCTGATGACCTTGCCGGGGGTAGAACTTTCCGAAATCAAAGAGGTTTTTTCACATGAGCAGGGCTTGCTGCAGTCCGGTGCATTTTTAGATAAATATCCAAACTGGAAGCTCAGTCCGGTATATAACACCGCTGCTGCGGCCAATATGGTCAAAAGCAGCGCGGATCGCTCCTTGGCGGCGATCGCAAGTCACCGTGCTGCCGAGATCTACGGTTTGGAGATCAAAGCGGAGCAGATCAACTTCAAACAGCATAACGATACCCGTTTTGTTGTGATCGCACGCGATTTTCCAAAACATAGCGACGGTAAGAAGTTAAGCATCATGTTTACCACGCCGCATTCTTCCGGCGCACTTTGCGATGTGCTGACGGTATTCAAACAGCACGGTCTGAACCTGGTACGTATTGAATCCCGTCCGATCCCGGATAAAAACTGGGAGTATCGCTTCTTTGTTGATTTCCTGCATGAGGGAAGCCGTGAGGATCTTGCACGTGCACTGGCAGATCTGCTGCTTTCGACCCGTTCGCTTTGCCTGTTAGGACAGTATGAGCCGGCTTTGGAACGTATCCGACATGGGATCGATCCTGCCAAACGTGCAAAGGAGGCGCTGGAACATGAATAATATCGTTTTGATCGGTATGCCGGGCAGCGGTAAGACTACCGTTGGTAAGAACCTTGCACGTGCGCTGCAGATGCGCTTTGTGGATACCGATGAAAAGATCGAAGCGGATTCCGGAAGAAAGATCTCCGAGATCTTTGCGACCGACGGTGAGGCGTATTTCCGCGATCTTGAAAGCAAATGCGCAGCGGAATGTGCAGCTATGAGTAATATCGTGATTTCTACCGGCGGCGGTATGGTGCTGCGTGAGGAGAATATGCGTGTGTTGGGCGAAAGCGGCAGATTGGTTTGGCTCAACCGCCCGATCGAGGACCTGTTGACTGCAAATCTTGCAACCCGTCCGCTGCTTGCCGATGACAAATCCCGCATCCATCGTCTTTATGAGCAGCGCGAGCCGCTGTACCGTAAATATGCGCAGATCACCGTCCGTAATCGCGGTACGGTGGGTTCGGTGGTTTCCCGCATTATCCATATTCTGCCGAAACATATGCATCTTGCTGTGATCGGGGATCCGATCGGACATACCCGCTCTCCGCAGATCCATCATGCGATGGCAAAACATTCGGGGATCGATCTGTATTATGAGGCTTGTCATGTGAAAAAGGATGAGATGTCCGAATTTTTGCGTAAGGTCAAGCAGGAGGGCATTTCCGGCTTTAATATCACCATCCCGCATAAATCCGCGATCATTCCGTATCTGACCGAGATCGATCCGTATGCGGCATCCTGCGGTGCGGTCAATACCGTTGTGGTAAGAAACGGTGCACTGTACGGCTATAATACCGACGGTGACGGCATTGTCGGTGCGCTGGCAAAGATCGACACCGATGTCAAAGATAAAAAGATCGTTTTACTCGGTGCTGGAGGTGCTGCACTTTCCATCTGCAGAAAATGCTCTTTGCTCGGTGCAAAACAGATTGCAGTACTTTGCCGATCTCCATATAAAGCGGAATCCATGCAGTACATCGGAGAAAGACGTGATGAGGCGGTGGTGATCGATGAGATGACCCCGCAGAAGATGGAGCAATATGCCGCGGATGCGGATATCATCATCAATTCCACGCCGCTTGGCATGAGCGGAATGGCAGAGGATTTCACCGATTTCACCTTCCTGGATGCGCTCAAAGAAGGAGCTGTTGTCTGTGATATCGTATATAAGCCGGCGCAGACAACCTTGCTCAAAGAGTGTGAAAAACGCGGCATCAGAAACATTAACGGCCTGCCGATGCTGATCTATCAGGCAATTTATGCATTTGAACTGTTTACCGGTATGTCAGTGGATAGAGAAGAAATGTACGATATCGTGTTGGCTGCGATCGAAGCATAAAGAAAATCCCATGGAGTGATCCATGGGATTTTTTAGCCGTATAAACTTTCATCCTCTTCCTGCGGAAGGGAATTGCGGATATCCAGCATTCTGCGCTCGACATCGGCAATATCGTAGGAACATTGGCGTAAAGCCGCGCTGACCTGTTCCTCGTTGGGAATATCGTTTTTGTATTTCATTTCATGCTCAAGGCTTGCCCAGTAGTCCATCGCAATGGTGCGTATCTGGATCTCG
Organism: Oscillospiraceae bacterium; assembly: GCA_045133555.1. Classification (GTDB taxonomy): domain Bacteria; phylum Bacillota; class Clostridia; order Oscillospirales; family Ruminococcaceae; genus JAHHTP01. The sequence goes on along the minus strand of JBGUUN010000024.1, from coordinate 4,462 downwards.
ACCATCATCATTTCCTTGCGGTTGGAGAAGAATACCGGGATCTCAACGATCATATGATAACTGCGGTAGCCGCTCGGTTTCGGATTCTGGATGTAGTCCTTGGTACTGATGACCTTGATGTCGTCCTGTCTTAACAGCATGTCGGCGATGGTGTAGATATCGTCGGTAAACATACAGATAACACGAACGCCTGCAACGTCTTTGACCTGCTTTTGCACAGCCTCTATGGTAACTTCACTGCCTTTTCGAACCAATTTCTGCACGATGGAACGCGGCTGTTTGATACGGGTGGAAATACTTTCTATCGGATTTCGCTTTTGCGTGATGGTAAGTTCATCGTTGAGTACTTCAAGTTTGGTACGAACTTCGCGGATCGCGCAGTTGTACATCATCATCAATTCACGGAATTTTTCGGTCTCAAGGAAATATCGCTGCGCCTCCATATAGGTTGGTGGACGCTTGATGATGACCTGTTCTGCGTTGCCTGCAACGGTTGGCATGTGTTATCCCTCCTAACTGTTGTCAAAACTCTGAATGCCGACAGCTATTATAACATGGAATCGGCAATTTGAAAAGGGGAAAATAGTAAAAAAATGAAGTTTTCAAAAAATAATGATCGCAGGAACCGACAAAATCAGCTGTTTTGGATCGGCTCACCCTTGAAATTGTTGATCAGTGCGGTCGGGGAAGGCTCACGGTAGACGATCATAGGCAGATATTGATCGTAATAAAGCATGAGATCGTTTTCTGCCTGCTGCATCAGCTGGAACACACTTTCATAGCCGATAGTCATGGTATACGGATTTTGCCAGGAATTGTGCGAGAGGTTGAGGCAGTCCCAATTTGGCGGTGCACTTTTTAATTTGAAGTGACCGGATGCTGCACCGCGTTTTCCGGAGAATTGCTCGGCAAAGGATACCGCTCTTGCGATAAACTTGTGATCACCGTAAAACAGCTTTTCCATACGAAGCATATCTGCAAAGCATTCTTCGATCTGCTGCGGCGGATAGGTCTCATTGCAAAGGTTTTTGATCAGATGAGAGTAGCACCAGGCGATGGCGTTTTTCTGAGCAGTCGGCAGAGAAAACGGTTTTAAGTCAAAGTCGTTTGCCGAAAAGCCGAACGTTTTCTGATGCAGCGCAACATCGATCGAGCTTTCCACATAGGAATGTGCGCCGGAAGGACTTAAATCGTCGTTGATATCGCAGAATTCCTTCTGCCAGAAATAGACATACGGGTGCATCACCGAATCCAATGCGTAATGGCAGAGAAATCCGCAGAAATAAGAGATCAGGATGTCTTTGCAGGATTTCGGTGCGGTGATGAGGATGCGGATAAATTCTTCCATCAGTTTGTTGGTGTCGCTGCGATGCATGAACTTCGCTGCAGCGTTAAGTCTGCTGCCGCCAAACAGTACACGATGGTAGAATAACAGATCCGGACCCTGTGCTCCCCAATAAAAGGCGCTCGGGTAATTTGCGATCGCTCTATGTGCATCCGGCGGCAGGGCTGCGTTGTCAAGCACCTGCTGACAGAAAAGATGATGTGTAATAAGATCAGGCATACTCAGTTTCCTTTCTATAGTATTCTGTCTTTATTTCTATTATACCAGATGTTTAACAAGAAATGTTGAATGGAATGTAAATCTGCTGTAAGAATTCATCGTGAAAGATTGAGGTTGTTTTTGATCAAAGAATATGCTATAATAAGATGGTATTAAGAAATAGGATGAGAAGGGGACATAAATGGAGTACAGAATTGACTTTCAGAAATACGCGGCGAATTTTGTCGTCCCGACCTGCGTGACCGAAGACCTGCCGCAGATCAAAGCGGAATACTTAAAAGTGATCCTGCAGATTTTGCAGGCACCGGCACATAACTATTCTTCCATGCTGCTTTCGAGCCTTTTAGAGATTCCTGAGCAGGAAGTTGTCAGCGCTTTGCAGTATTGGGCGGAGAAAGGACTGCTGAGCCTGGAAGGTGCTGCAGCGGTTTCTCAGCCTTATCTGGTTGGAAAAACCGCACAGCCGGTGACCGCACCGAGCGTACCGGATAATGAGGAGATCGCGTTTTTGCTCTCCGCAGCGGAATCCATTCTCGGAAAGCCGATCACTTCGCAGGAGAGAAATACGCTGCTGCAGGTATGCAATGTTATGAATATGCCGGCAGATATCGTGGTTATGGTGCTGCAGTATTGCTGTGAGATCGGAAACCGCAGCATTTATGCGGTTGAAAAGATCTGCGCCGAGTGGGCAAAAGAGGGCATTACCACACATGAACGTGCGGAAGAAAAGCTGATCATGCTTTCCGAGCGCGATTCCGTTGAAGCAAATGTAGCACGCTGTCTGAAGATGAACGGCCGCTCGCTTTCCAAATCGCAGGCGAAATATGCACATTCCTGGGTCGAGGATATGGGCTTTAACTATGATATGATCGAAGCGGCATACGATATCACCGTTTCCAATACCGGCGGTTTGTCCTTTCCGTATATGAATCGCGTGCTGGAAAACTGGAGCCGTGACAATGTCAGAACACCGGAAGCGTTGAAAAATTATATCGCTGAATCCAGAAAAAACTATCGTAAAGGAAATAAAGCTGCTGCTTCGACGGCAGCATCCTATTCCAGAGATGAGCTGGAAGATTATTGGAATAAAAAATAAGATGTTAAGAAAGCAGAGGTGACGCAATCGTGGCTGAAGGAAAATATACCGCAGCACAAAAGATCATTGATGAACGCCGTCAGAAGGCGATCGCAGCAGCGGCAGAGCATGTCGATGAGGTCGAGCGTAAGATCCCGCAGATCAAAAATTACCGTGCAGCGAAAAAGCGCTATTTTGCATCCGCTTCGGCAGCGATTTTGCGTGCGGATAAAACACCGGCAGAAAAGAAAATGCAGCTTATGAAGCTGCAGACCGAATCCGAAACGCTGCAGCGCTCCATCGAAGATCTGCTGCTTCGAAACGGATATCCGGCAAATTATCTGGAGGAAAATTTCTACTGCAAACGCTGTAACGATACCGGATTTGTTAACGGTATGCGCTGCGTTTGTCTGGAAAATCTCGCCAGAAGCTATGCTGCCAAGGAATTCTCCAAAACCATGACGGTAAAACTCCCGGATCTGGCGGATTTCTCGATCGATTATTACAGTCCGACCCATATTTCTCCGGGTAAGACCCGTACCGACCGTGAACAGATGCAGTTTATCCACAGTACCTGCGTGGAATATGCGGAGAATTTTACCACCGATCCGCCAACCAGTTTGTTCTTTACCGGTGCGACCGGACTGGGCAAGACGTTTTTGTCGCTGGCGATCGCAAAAGCAGTGCTTGAGCAGGGCGTTGAAGTGTTGTATGTATCGGCACTTGATCTGTTCCGTGAATTACAGGATGACTATTACAATGCGGCAAAAGCAAATGCGTTGACCTTGGAGCAGGTGCTGCAGGCACCGCTTTTGATCATTGACGATCTGGGCAGCGAGTATTTCAATCAGTTTGTCCCGTCCGCACTGTTTAATATCATCGAATCCCGCCTCAATCACGGCAGACCGACTATCATCAACACCAATCTCAGTGCAAAAGAGATCGAAGATCGTTATGCACAGCGCGTATATTCCCGTATCTTTACGCTGTATCGGGTATATCCGTTTGTCGGCAGCGATGTTCGCGTGCAAAGACTCAAAAACGGCGAGATCAAAGCCGAATGATATAAAGGAGAAAACATATTATGCAAGGCGACCGTTATATTGAAATTTCCACCCAGACCATCACAAAGGCGTGGGAATCCCAGAAAGAACAGTTTGAGATCTTAAAACAGAAGATGATCGAGACCATCCGTACCAAACATTCCATTTATCTGTTTGGCTGCTCTCACGCGGGCATTCTGGCAGAGGAGATGTTCTACCGTACCGGCGGTTTGGCACTCATCAACCCGATCTTCTTCCCGGGCTTTATGCTCAACACCCGTCCGATCACCATGACCTCGCAGCTTGAGCGTGTTGAGGGTATAGGTAAGACCTTATTGGATCAGAATCATGTCAAAGAAGGCGACTTCCTGTTGGTTCATTCCGTATCCGGCAGAAATACCGTTCCGGTAGAGATGGCAATGGAAGCGCAGAAACGCGGTGTATTCGTCGCTTGTATCACTAACCTGGATTATTCCAAATCGGTAACTTCCCGTCATCCGTCCGGCAAACATCTGTATGAGGTCAGCGATGTTGTGATCGATAACTGCGGCGTATCCGGTGATGCGGCGATCGCTATCCCGAATCTTGCAGAGCGTGTCGGCCCGACTTCCACCGTCGTCGGTGCTGCGATTTTAAATGCGCTGGTAGTCGATGTTATCGAAACTTTGGTAGAGGCAGGAGAGATCCCGCCGATCTTTATGAGTGCTAACCTCGATGGCGGCGATGCACATAACAAGACCATGATGGAAGAATATAAAGATAATATTTTCTATATGTAAA
>JBGUUN010000023.1:0-7209 GCA_045133555.1 Oscillospiraceae bacterium | reverse complement strand
AAATCGACGTTTGCGACCTCCATTGCCGCCAAGTCAAAATGACCTTCAAACTTCACGCTGCCGTCCTTGTTATAAACGATAACATCGGTTTTCTGCGGGGAAGAATACAGATTGAGCACAAACAGCACCGCATGACCCTCGTGATCCTCGATCAGCGAGGTGAATATGCTGCGGTTGGAGGAAGAAACCGCCGGAGTCGCACCGAGACGGTCCAGCAGATATTCCATCATTCTTGCCTGATCGAAGGTGGTCATCTTCCAGCTGCATGCAAGATAGATGAGTTTACCCTCACCCATCGCAAGCTCAATACAGTTCGGTTTGCCGGAAAGGGATTCTTTTGCCAGAACAGCCGCATTCTGCGGAAGTTCTTCATACAGTCCGTTGACCGACAGACCGAATACGTTTCCGATCTCCTCAAAGCGGGTAGTACGCGCACGTTTCGGCTCGATCACCTTACCGCCGATGGCATCCGCCAATACGGTACAAGGTGCAAAGTCAAGGTCGGTCTCGGGCAGCTTGCCAAGCAGCAATACCTTACCGCCGGCTTTGATAAACTCGACCGTTTTCTGCTGTGCTTTTTTACTCATCATGCCTTTGCACGGTAAAATGAGCGGACGGCTGAGATCAAGCGGTTTTTCCATCGTGATCATTTCCGGTGCATACTTGCCGCACATCATGGTGTAAAGCGCACCGGTGGTGACGAATTTGAAGCCGTTTACGGTATCGCCGCCGAAATCGTCGCTCTCCTCACGGGTCGCCATCCATTCAAAGCCGACCACCGCACTGCCGCGGCGGTTTGCACGCTGCATCCATGCGTGCGCATTGCAGAATTCGTTGAAGGTCTTTAAGCTGTAATAGGTATCGTTGATGGAACCGTCGGCACGTACAAATGCATTGTAATCATAGATATCCGCGGTATCACCGGTATTTTCAAAGTTCGGACCGCCGGTGTAGATGTAGTAGTTGCAGCCCTTCATACCCATTGCAAGGTTAGCAAAATAGCAGGCAAGCAGATCATTCGGCAGAATCGGCGGGGTATCCGACGGCGAGCCGCCCGGCAATTCCAAAACAGACGGCGGATTGCCGAATAAGCGCATCATCTCCATCGAATAATAGGACTTGATGGCATACTGCGGGGTCGGGTTGTTCTGACGCCATTCCTGATGCAGGGTATAGTAATGATCCGAACCGAGTAAGAACGGCTTTTTCATCTTTTCGACCGTTTCCACAAAGCAGCTGTTCATGCTCGGATTTGCGGAGTTGTGGCAGATCGGCAGGTCGATACCGTCCTCGATCAGCCAGTCACGCAGCAGGCAAAGATACTCTCCGATGGAAGCATAGTAGCAGTCATAGTAATCCTTACGGCGCAGGGTGATCTCTTTGCCCTTGCCCGGATGTGCCGGTTTGACCGATGCAAAATCCGCAAAGTCGGTGCCGTATGCCGCATTGAGCTTCTCGATACAGCCATATTTGTTTTTCAAGAATACCGGGTATCTGCCGTCCTCTTTTCCGAAGCCGTAAACCGCCGGATGATAGTCGATCGAGCCGAACCATACATGGATGCCGGTTGCTTCGTTATCGGTCTGCAGCATCACCACCGGATCGCCGATAAACGGTTTTACCACCTCGGTGAATGCCTTATAGTATTTTCTTGCTTTCTCCAAAAAGGTCGAATGCAGGTAGGATACCGATGCATCCATGATCTCATTGCCGTCGATATCAAGCGCTTTGACCTGCGGATAGTTATTAAGCAGCCAGTCCGGCAAACCGCAGCCGGCAAGCTCGGAATACTGATACGGGCCCGGACGCAGGGTGACCATCAATCCGACCTCTTTTGCGGTCTGTAAAAATTCGGTCAGACTGCGCTGTGGGATATCGTCAAACAGGATATTGCCCTCGGTCGGCTCATGGATCAGCCACGGGACATAGGTGGCAATGCAGTTGCCGCCCGCCGCTTTGTAAAGCTCCATTCTGCGGCGCCAATCGGATTTCGGCACGCGGAAATAATGGAATTCGCCGGAGATCATAAAGACGTCCTTGCCGTCCTTTTTAAAGCCCAGTTCATCAAAAGTAAAGTTCATCATATCAAATCCCCTCTTTTTTGTCTGTGATCAAACGAAAACAGATTCGCAAAGCACAAAAGAAAAACGGTACCCTTTATCAAAAAGGATACCGTTTGTTTGTCAAATTACAGTAAGTTGATGATCAGTTCGTAAGTATCCGCTTTGTTACCCTCAACCGATTTCACGCCGTATTTGCTTGCAAAGTTCATATCCTCATCTTTGCAGACAGCCATACCGCACCACGGCTCGATGCACATAAACGGAGCGCCCATTTTGATCGGGGTCCAGAATGCAATGAAGTCAAAGCCCGGGAATGCCACTTCAACACCGCGGCCGGTCTTTTTATTGTACAGTTTTACACTCTTGGATTTTAAGGTGTCGAATACGACCGCATCGTTGTCGAAATCGGAGTATTTCGGCTCCCATTTGTTCTGGTTATCCAGCATCGGTTTGCGTGCTGCTTTGTCAAATTCCAGAGCATCCAGGTCGTAGCAGAGTGCGCTTGCGGTCTCGGCATACGGGAATTCAACCACACAGTCCTCAACGCCGCCCTCGGTGTCCACCGGAGTATTGAAGCCCGGATGACCGCCGAAGCAGTATAACATGTTGCCGTCACCTAAATTTGCGATGTCGTAACGGGTGGTTACGCCGGTCTCGGTAGCGGTGAAGGTCAAGCTTACCTTAAACTCATACGGATACTGTTTTAAGGTGTTCTCATTGAAGCAGTAAGAAAGTTTTACGGAAGCTTCATCCTGTGCTTCTACGGTAAATTCCGCCTCACGGCAGAAGCCGTGTTTGCTCATCTGATATTCTTTGCCGTCGATCAAAGTCTTGTTGCCGCGTAAATTACCGACGATCGGGAATAAAAACGGAGAGGTTTTTGCCCAATATTTCGCATCTCTCTGCCACATATACTCGGTGCCTGCTGCGTCTTTGACAGACATCAACTGTGCGCCTACGGTATCGACAACCGCAGTAACGGATTTCGATTTTAATTCAATTAACATGATCGGTTTCCTTTCTTTCCCCACAGTGCCATCCACTGCGTATTCTTATTCCCATTATATCATTCCATCCTCCAAAAAGCAAGAACATTTTTGCGCTTCGCCCCGTTTTTGACAGCTTGGCATACACCTGCCAAGATACGGACAGTTCGGACAGTCATGTACAAACTGCTGCACGCTTAACTTTGGTTTTATACAGCGGATGCCTTTGCGGTACAAACACGCTTTCAGACAAAAAGACTGCATGATTTCCACTCCTTTTTACATTTTCAAACTTTCCGTAATATCTTTTGAAAAATCAGTCAAAATATGAGTGTTGATCTTTTGAAAGGAGCTTATCACGCATGAGTCGAAAACATGTATTCCGCCTGCTTTTATTATTTTTGCCGCTGATGCTGCTTGCCTACCTGACACCAAACCTTTTATACCGCACATTATGCCCCACCGTCGAGCTGTTTTCCCCCACCGCCATGACCGAAAGAGAACGTATTCCCCTTACCGGAAGCGTGGCTGCCAAAAACACCTCTGCCCTGCCCTGCGAGATCCCGTATGTGATATCCAAAGCACTGGTCTTAACCGGGGACAAAGTCACGGTCGGACAGCCGGTCGCCTTGATCGATAAAGAGAAAAGCATCGATGCCATCCTTTCGTTTCTCTCCTTAGCCGAAAATTACAAACAGTATCAAAGCCTGCTCGGCGATGTGAAAAACACCGACACGGATATGCTGACCGAGTATCTTGCCGACACACTGTACGCACCCGCAAGCGGCACGGTGCTGTCAAGCAGTCTGATCGACGGCGGGATGCTTACCCCCGGCAGCGATGTCTTAACGGTCGGTGACTGCGATTCCCTGCTTGCCGTACTCTCGGTGGAGGAAGCATACGCCAACCGCATCTTCATCGGCGATACCCTCTATCTGCGCAGCGTTTCCACCGAAAATAAAGTCTACACCGCAAAGGTCACCGCCATCGCACCTGCCGCGGCAGAGACCCTCTCCGGCACCACCCTTTCCACCACCCTTGACATCACCGCTTCTTTCGATGATGCCGCCGCATTGCGTCCGGGCTACAACCTCTACGGCTATTATTTTGCATCGAAAGAGCAAGCACAGTTATTGATCCCGCTTTTTACTGTGGCGCAGGAGGGCGAAAATGAATATGTCTGGGTCTGGGATCACGGTAGAGTCTATCAAAAGCCGATCGTCACAAACGGCATCCGCGGCGGATATGCGGTGGTGACAAGCGGGCTCTCGCCTTATGACCGTGTGGCATGCTCGGACAAGCCGCTAACCGAAAACGGCAGAGTCAGACGAAAGGACGGTGCAGCATGACCGAGATGCTTGCCGGTATCTGGCGGCAAAGGAAACGCTTCTTTCTGCTGCTTTGCAGTATGCTCATCGGTACGGTCACGGTATGCAGCGTTGCGGCGGTGTCCGGCTTTGGCAATATTTTGATCGACCGCGAACTGGACGCGATGGGAATGGACGGGCTGATTGTCACATCGGCAGCAGCAGCCATTTCGGATGAGGCGGTGACCAAACTGGATGCGCAGAGCTATATCGAAAAAAGCACGCCGCTATGTTACCGCTACTGCAGCGTCACAGTCGGTGAACAGAGTCAGAAGGTGCTGCTGTGGGGGATCGATGATCGGGTGTACGATACCGTTTCGATCGAGCTGCTGCACGGCAGACGGATCACCGATGCGGATGCCGGCAGTCTTTGCGGAATGGTTGATGCCGCCTTTGCTGCGCAAAACTACGGCCGCGAGAACATCATCGGCAAGGTCATCACCGTACCGATCGGAAAGATCCCGGTGCAGATGACGGTGGTGGGTGTGGTGCATACCGGCGGCGGTATGACCGGACAGCTGATGGGCGGCACCATCCCAAGCTTTCTGTATCTGCCGATGGAAACGCTGCAAAGCTATCTGGGGAAAAGCGGCTATAACCACCTGATGCTCACCTTAAACGACAGCATCTCCGCCGCAGATGCAAGTGCTAAAGTTACAGAATGTTTCGCATCGGTCAAAAACAGCATCGAAGTGCAGAACATGACCGACAGCAGAACGCAGTTTTCGGGGGTTTTGGAGCTGTTTTCGTCCATTTTATACCTGTTTGGCTTTATCTCGCTCATCACAACCGGCATCTCGATGATGACCGTGATGCTGCAAAACATCCGCGAGCAAACGCCCCAGATCGGGATCAAAAAAGCACTCGGGGCATCCGATCTTCAGATCGGCATCGAATACCTGCTGCAATCTGTTCTGCTGTCGGTGTTCGGCACCGCCTGCGGGGTATTGCTCACCGCCATTGCCGCAGCCGTGATCGGAAGGCTGCTATCATTGGATGCCATGCTGCCGTTTGCTTCGCTGTTACTTCCGGCGATCCCGGGAATGCTGTGCTCGGTTTTATTCGGGGTGTACCCGGCGATCAAGGCAGCCCGCTGCATCCCCGCACAGGCGATCTCTAAGTTGTGACGCATAAGTTTTGCAAAAACGGTCATACTAAGTACAGGCCGCACAACCATCCCATCCAATCGACGTGTTTGCAAAATCTGTCTTACGTGCGGTCTGCGGCAGGCGTTTTCCCCCTCTTAGCCTGCCGCTACATCAAGGAAAGGAGCATCATACTATGCAGCAGTCACCGTTTAGCGGCAAACAGTATTACCGTCTGCCGGATAAAAACAACCGGACCAACCGATTCGATCCGCCGAAAAATTCCGCCATTCTCTCCGCCGTCACCGTAACCGCACCGAGCAAGACCGATCCGCTCGGAATGTATACCGGTGTGCCGGACGATCCGTTTGATACGCCGGTGCAGGATGCAGATGATCTGTAAACAAAAAACGATCCGCCAATCCCGGATCGTTTTACTTATCTTACATAGCCTTTGGTTTCGCTGTATTTGGCACATAAATAGTACCAGTTGCCGCTTTTGCCGGCATTTCCCGCTTCGAGCAGATAGGTCACACCGTCGATCTTGACCTGTCCCCAGAAATGCTGCCAGCTCGAATACTTGGATGCACGGTAGCCCTGCACCAGCGATACATCGTATCCCAGATACGCCATCATGCTCACCAGTGTACCGTTATACTGTGCGCACTGACCGGTGCGGCAGGTGAAGATCGCCTCGACAAAGCTCTTGCCCGCGATCTTATTCCAGTCGGAGGAAGCGGATGCGTATTTGACGTTTTTATGGATCCACTCCATGGTGTATGCCACTTTATCCGCCGCATCCATCTTCTCGGTAAAATGTTCCTTGGCAAATCCCTTTAAGATCGCAAGATCATTTTTACTCATGGTGTATTTGTAGCTTGTCGTCTCTTTGCCTTGGATGTTATAGACCTTGAAGGTCTTGTGCGGGGTCAGATTCTTAGCCCCTTTGTCTAGGCGGGTCATCGCAGTCTTGGAATTTCTTGCGATAAAGCCTGCACTTGCCGCCGAAACATCTAATCCGGTGAATCCTAAGCAGATACAAAGCAGCACCGCAAGGAAACAAACAAAAATGCGTTTGATACCGTTTCTCATCTATGTTACCTCATTTGTTACGATTTGTAATCTTTTGTAACCATTATAACGCATTTGATACGGTTTGTCAAGCCTCAAAGCAACAAAAAGCGGGGATCCGTCCGTAAAAAGAACGAATCCCCGCCAAATCTTTCGAAAAACAGGCGATCACAGGATGCCATACGGTAACAAATTGATAACAGCCTCGGAGGAGATGCCAAGCTCCGCATTGACCTGTGCGCGGATGACAAAGTATGCCCCCAACAGCACCGCAATGCAGATCAGCATAGCGGATACAATCAGTATAAGACCGATGTGGAACCGTCTGCGGCGTTTTTTCTCCTTCTGTGAATATATCATATCCGCGCCTCCTTTGTCATATCAGTTCTATATTTATCATAGCATAAACAAGCGCAAAAAGCTATATGTCGGCGAAAAATTCAAATATTATTTTCAACTTATCCGCAAAAGCCGATTGACAGCGCATACAATACAATCTATAATAAAAGTATAGGGAATCCCAATAAACGAAAGGAGATGCTGCCATGCTGACCGAACAACGTGTATTTGATATTACATCTGCCAACGATGCCCTGATGCGGGATTTTGACGCGCAGATCAAAAAGACCGACGATGC
>JBGUUN010000022.1:0-1647 GCA_045133555.1 Oscillospiraceae bacterium | reverse complement strand
GCGCCGCCGATAACAGCTGCGTCTGCCTTATCGTGACCTGCAAAGCCCTTGGTCATGCCGGCAAAGAACTGGGACAGGATAACACCGGAGTTGCCTCTTGCGCCGAGCAGCATGCCCTGTGACAGCTTTTTCGTGACATCGGCAAGGTTATCGGAATCCATCCCCTGCAGAGCCGCTACACCGCCCTCAATGGTCATGCGCATATTATCGCCCGTATCGCCGTCCGGTACGGGGAAAACGTTGAGATTGTTGACTTCCTCGGCGTTGGAGCGGAGCTGTGCTGCACCGCCGCGAACCATGTTGGCAAACATTTCGCCGTCAAGATATTGTTCCTTGATCTCCGCAGACGCGTTTTCTGTCGTCTTGGGATCCTTTACTTCATTCTGATTCATATCGTCCTCATTTGGTTCAGTTACTTATTTCAGTTGACGCGTTCGTCGCCCCAGTAGAACAGAGCGACCGTACCGGGACCGGTATGAGAACCGATGACCGTACCGATGCTGTTGATGAGCACCTTACCGTCAAGATTCGGGAAAGCAGCTTCGATCTGATCCGCAACCGCGCGTGCGTCTTCTTCGCAGGCAGAGTGGCAAAGGAACGCCTTACCGTTATAATTCAGACCGTCGCGGGCATGTTCTTTCATGACTTCGACAATGCGGTTGATGGCGCGCTTCTTCGGTCTGAGCTTTTCACGCGGAATCAGCTTACCTGCGTTATCCATATTGAGCAGCGGACAAATACCGAGCAGACCGCCGATCGCACCTGCAGTCTTGGAAACACGACCGCCCTTCACAAAGAAGGTCAGGTCAGAGGAGAAGAACCAGATCTGCAGATTCAATCTGTTTGCTTCCGCCCAGTCGGCAACTTCATCAAGGGACTTGCCTTCGTCACGCAGATCAGCCATCGCGTCGATCAACAGACCGTAGCCGGATGCTGCGGACAGAGAGTCAACGATGCGGATTTTGCGGTCGGGATACTTTTCCGCAAGCGTCTTCTGTGCGGCACACGCAGACATATAAGAGCCGGAAATGCCGGAGGACAGCGTCAAATGCAGAATATCCTTACCTTCATCAAGAAACTTGCTGAAATATTCAATATATTCGCCCGCGCTGACCTGAGAGGTCTTGGTGTCTGCACCGTCGACCATTGCCTGATAGAACTGATCAAACGGCATTGTCTGACCGAGGTCATCGGGATATTCTTTTCCGTCAAGGAAATAATGGAAACAAATATAGGAAATGTTACGGGACTCGAAATGTTCTTTTGCGAGGTCTGCCGTCGAGCAGCAGCTTAATACGTAATTATGCATGATTTCATATCCTTTCTATACCGCAATTCAGCACACAGAGTGCCTTTATGTGCGCAAACATCCGAATACGGCACTTTTTTACCAAAGATATGTATATTTTATCATACTTTTATTATAAAATCAAGTATAAATCATGAACATTTGGAAATTGCGGAAATTTTTCTTACTTGATACAGATGACGCCATCCGCCATGTTTTCGCGCGGTAATCTCCGCAGTGCAGGCGGCTATAAATATAGAAATCCCGCTTCAGCCGTGTTCCGATACAATTATAAACCCTTGACATGCAAGGTCTAGCGTCCTCTCCGGGGTTTTGTGTCAACCAACATCCCTTTCAAG
>JBGUUN010000021.1:0-11538 GCA_045133555.1 Oscillospiraceae bacterium | reverse complement strand
GTCTTACCGTACTGCGCTGGCTTGCAGAACACCGTGAGCATCTTCCGAAAAAAATCAGTATCCATTCCACCCATTCTTACGGTATTTCGCAGATGCGTGCATTTATCAAAAGCCATCTGCCCGAAGTCGAGCTGATCGAACCGGAGTTTCACAGAAGTTATTAAGTATAGATATTCGGAGGTAACCTATGATTAAAAACATTATTTTTGATATGGGCAACGTACTGTTACGTTTTGACCCGGAAGTTTCGCTGCAGGCATATCTGGATAACGATACCGACCGTGCGATCATTCGCAAGGAATTGTTTGAAGCACCGGAATGGTTGATGGCAGATGAAGGCAAGATCACCAATGCCGAGCGCTATGAGCCGGTATCCAAACGTGTGCCGGAGTACCTGCATGAGGTGCTGCACCGTTTTGTGGACAACTGGCACATCTGCTTGACACCGATTGCCGGTGCAAAAGAATTCATCGACTACTGCAAGGAAAAAGGCTATCATTTATACGTCCTTTCCAATGCAGATGATACCTTCCACAACTATTTTCCAAAAGCATATCCGCTTTCGTTGTTTGAAGGCATCACGGTTTCTTCGGATGTCAAGATGATCAAGCCGCATCGCTGCATCTACGAATACTTCCTTTCCCACCACGGCTTAAATGCCGACGAATGTTTATTCATCGACGACCGTGCCGAGAATATCGAAGGCGCAAAAGAACTCGGTATCCACGGTTTTGTGTTCAGCAATAACTATGACAGATTAAAAGAAGAATATCAGCTTTAAGGGAGTGTTATCTATGGACAGAATCGACCGCATCCGCGCACGCTTACCAAAACGCCTTACCATCTCGTTTCCGATCTGGGGACTTATGGACACAAACGAAGGCGGAGCATATCACGATCTCGATCGTATGGTGCGTGAACACAAAGAACGCGGATTCAACTGCATCCGTTTGGAAAGCGGTGCGGGATTGACCCACGACATTGACGGCAACCGTTTACCGCCGATGTATATCACCGCGCCGTACGGCGAATACAGCATCAACAGACAGATCTTTGTCTTTGGCGGTGAGGGCCATTGCGATTTTTTACAGCGCCTGCTCGATTTATGTAAGGCCTGTCAGAAATATGATGTATATCTGATCCTCTCCTCATGGTATTTCTTACACACCTACTGGTACTGTCCGAATGACTGGAATGACCGTATCTTAAAAACACCTGCCGATGAGATGTTCATGGCATTTGCAAAATATCTGCACTACATCTTAAAAGAACTGGAAGCTGCAGGCTGCTGTGATCGCATCGCATTTGCGGAAATTTTCAATGAAGTACTTGCTGTGCCGGATTTTATCGGTGAACTGAAAGATGAAGATATCAGCGGTATTGATTTCAAAGTCAAACATGAGGAAGCTCTGGCTTGGCTGCAGGAGAAGCACCCGGACATCCTGTTTGCGGTCGATAGCGATGACACCACAGCGGATGGAGTAGACAAGCTGCCGGAGAACTTACAGGTATTTAACGGTCATAACTACTTCCTGTGGGGTATTTACGGCGATACGTTAGAAGGCGGAGACCCAAAACAGATGCAGTTTTTCCGCGATGAGATCCACTTCGAAGATTTAGTACACAGCCGTGACGGATTATATCCGCTTGCAAAATCCTGTGAGCCGTGGTATACCCGTATGGCAGTATGCAACGATCTGAATGTCACAACGATACCTCAGCTGAAAGCACATTTAGAGCGCCGTATGGAGAAAAATTGGGATGTTTATGTTAAACGTCTGGAAACCTTTATTAAAGGGTATCAGCGCGTAATGGCAGCACATCCGAATGCTCCGATCATCTGCGGTGAGGGTGTCACCTACTGTTCTTCCAAGCTGGTTTTATGGGAAGAAAAATCCGAACTGTACTGGAACATGGTACGCTTGGCAATGCAGCGCTATAAAGAGATCGGACTTTGGGGAACCGTAGTAAAAACCTGCTGCGGCCCGGAGGATCCGTGTTGGAATCTCTGCGCCGACAAGCTCAAAGAGCTCAACGAAATGTTCTTAAGTGAATAAAATAAAAAAGCTGTCCGAAATCGGGCAGCTCTTTATTTTGGACGCGATACTTCCGGACAAAAAAGTCCCGACGGAAAACCCGCCGGGACTTTTTATATCGTAAGATTCGATTATCTGTTTAAGATCAGCTTGGTCAGCTCAACCGGGTTAACGATAACGCCGTCTTTGTAAACGCGCATGTTACCGGAAGCGATCTCATCGATCAGGATAACATCGTCGCCGTTGTAACCGAACTCAAATTTGATATCCCACAGATCTAAACCGATGGTCTTTAAGTCATCAGCAACGATCTTGGTGATGTTTAAGGTCATCTCTTTCATGGTCTTGAACATTTCCTCGGACATGATGCCCAGAGCTGCCAGACCCTCAGCGGTAACCAACGGATCGCCTTTAGCGTCGTCTTTCAGGGTGCACTCAACGTAACCGCCTTCTAAAACGGTACCGTCAGCAATGTACTCACCATATCTGCGGATAAAGCTGCCGGTAGCAACCAGACGGCAGATAACCTCTAAGCCTTTACCGAATACTTTACCCGGTAATACTTCCATGGTAGCATTCTCAACGTCAGCAGAAACGTAGTGAGTTTTGATGCCTGCTTTTTTGAGCATTTCGAAGTAGTATACAGAGGTCTCCAGGTTTGCTTTACCGATACCATCGATGGTTAAGCCAACGCTGTTTTCGCCCGGATCGAATACGCCGTCTTTACCGGTGCAGTCGTCCTTGAATTTTAACATTACGTTGCCATTGTCGAGAGCGTAAACGTCTTTGGTTTTGCCTACATAGATCTTGTTCATAACATTGCTCCTTAAAATTTATTATGATCCGCCTTTGGGACGGTCACTTATCAAATTACCAATCGATCACAACTTCGCGATGCTCTTCTGCAGAACGGTAGATCGCGTCGATGATCTTCATTAAGTTGATGCCTGCCTCGGTCGGTGCTTTACACTCAGCGCCATCACGAACACAGTCGATGAAAGATTTCACCTCACGGTTAAATGCAGGACCGTCGAAAGCAGTATCACCGGTCGGTTTGATGTCAACCAGATAACCGTCCATATCGGTATAGATCTCTACATCCGGAGTCAGTTTTGCACCACCCTTGGTACCAAACAGTTCAACGGTGCCGACATCCTGTTTTAAGTTGAGGTTAAAGGAAGCCTCAAGCTGCAGGGTCATGCCGTTATCGAATTTGACATAAGCGGTAACAAAGTCCTCAACGGTATACTTAAACTCGATACCTAAGTTGTTGACGATCTTCCAAGCGCCCTCGCCTTTTGCATATTTAGCTTTTGCTCTTTCCTCGCCCAAGGATTTATCCACGATACCGTATGCAGCGATCGGTTTCGGGTTGCCGGTCAGATAACGGGTCAGGTCCATAACATGAACACCCAGATCGATCAGCGGACCGCCGCCGGAGTACTCTTTATCACCAAACCAACCGCCCGGGCAGCCGTCACGACGCAGATAAACTGCTTTCGCATAATAGATATCACCCAGTCTGCCGGATTCGATGAAGGTTTTCAAAGTAGAAGCATCCTTACCGAATCTGCGAACAAAGCCGATCTGTAAAACTTTACCGTTTTTCTGAGCAGCTTCTTCCATCTCTACCGCTTCAGCGGTATTCATCGCCATCGGTTTTTCGCAGAGAACATGACAGCCTGCATTCAGTGCAGCAATGGTAGCCGGTTTATGTGCAGCATTCCAGGTACAAACGCTGACCGCTTCCAAATTCTCTTTTGCAAGCATCTCATTGTAATCGGTATACCAGTGCGGTACATTGTACTGCTCGGCATATTTTTTTACCTTCTCAGCATCCAGGTCACAAACAGCAACAACATCGCAAAGCTCCGGAATTGCTTTATAACCTTCCATATGACAATGGGAAATGCCGCCGGTACCGATAATACCTACTCTTGTTTTCTCCATTTTCAACACCTCGAATTTAAAGATTCAGTGATAAAAACTTTCACCGTTCTTATTTTATCACATCATTCGACTTTTTTCAATAGTTATATAAAAAACGAGCAGGAAAAATCCTGCTCGTTAAAGTGCAAAATAATATATTATTTATACAACGGACCGAATGCTTTGCAAGCTCTGTAGTCTGCAGATTCGGAATCCTCGGTGCCGTATGCGGACCAATCGTGCGGACGGAAGATCTTTTCTTCCGGTACGTTGTGCATAGCAACCGGGATACGCAGCATGGAAGCTAAGGTGATCAGCTCACTGCCGACATGACCGTTAACGGTAACACCGTGGTTTGCACCCCAGTTAGCCATTACGGAATATACGTCTTTGAAGGAGCCTTTGCCGGTCAGTTTCGGAGCAAACCAAGTGGTCGGCCAGGTCGGGTCAGTTCTCTTATCGAGTTTATCGTGAACCTCATCCGGTAAGGTGCAGGTATAGCCTTCTGCGATCTGGATGATCGGGCCTAAGCCGTCGATCACGTTAACGCGCAGCATGGTTACCGGCATCTCAGCGATGGTCTTGAAGTGAGAGGAGAAACCGCCGCCACGGAAGTACTCATAGTCTGCACGGCACCAGTCGGTAGCCTCTAAGCAAGCATTGATATCTTCCTCGGTCATATCCCACCATTTCTTCATCAGGTGGTTGCCATTCTCGTCTTTTGCAGCGCCGGTACCGTCCATAGCGGTTGCACCGGAGTTGATCAGGTGGATGATACCGCCTGCAGCGTAGCCTTCCATCTCATAACCGGTAACGCGTTTAACTGCATCCGGGCTCCAGTAGGTACGAACGTCATGGAAGCACGGTGCGGTATTGGTTACTAAGGTACCCATTAACATTGCCAGACCGTTGCAGGTATCGTTCTCGGTTGCGAATGCAAACGGAGCTTTTTTACCGTTCCAGTCGAAGGAGGAAGCCATAACGGACTCGGTGAAGTCACCGTTTGGCAGCCAGTCGGTCCACATACGCTGACCCTGGAAACCGCCTACAACGCCGTTTCTGCCCAGAGCTTCTTCTTTCCAGCCCATTTCAGCCAGTTTCGGGTTACCGAACAGGATATCTTTGATGATGATGGTCATCTTAGCGATGAACTCCCAGTCTTTATCCGGATCGACAACTTTGGATTTGGTGATAACTTCCGGGAAGTTTTTGCCTGCATTCTTATCAAAGCCCTCTTTGCAGTTTGCTTTGATCCATGCATATGCTTTCTCATACTCGTCTTTGTCGTAGATCTCTAAGGTAATACGACGCAGCAGCTCGGTTAAGTCAACCCACTCTGCACGCAGACCGAAATATTTCTGCATGATGGTAGCATCACAGTAGGAACCTGCAATACCCATGGAAACACCGCCGATGTTAACGTATGCTTTGTTGCGCATGGTGCCGACAGCGATCGCGCAGCGAGCAAATTTTAAGATCTTCTCGGAAACGTCAGCCGGGATCTCTTTGTCATCTTTGTCCTGAACATCATGGCCATAGATGGAGAATGCCGGTAAGCCGCGCTGTGCGTGTGCAGCTAAAACTGCTGCTAAGTATACAGCGCCCGGACGCTCGGTGCCGTTGAAGCCCCAAACTGCTTTGATGGTCTGCGGATCCATATCAAAGGTCTCGGTACCGTAGCACCAGCACGGAGTTACGGTTAAGGTTGCAACAACATTTTCTTTTGCAAACTGCTCAGCGCATTTTGCACTCTCAGCGCCGGAACCGATGGTGCAGTCGGAAATAACGCACTCTACCGGAGTACCGTCCTGATAACAGAGATTGGATTCGATCAATTCTTTGGCTGCACGAGCCATACCCATGGTCTGCTCTTCGAGAGACTCACGAACGCCGCCCCAACGGCCGTCGATGGTCGGGCGAATGCCGATTTTCATTTTAGACATTTTTGGATCACCTTTCTTATATTACTCATATCTATACCAGACAGCAAGCGATTCTTGCAATGTCTATGATATACATTTTTTTACATCACTGCACTTGCTTTTTTCTTCAAAAAAAGATATAATAGTAACAAGTCCGAGTGAAAGGAGGAGCAGTATGCCGCACACACATTATTACCAGGAACCTATGGAAAACGCCGTCGAGACCCCAAGCATCAGTCTGGAGCGACTGAGCGTTGTCTATACCGGCTTTATGCACAGCGATCCGGAATTCAATGCACAACTGCACACACATGATTTCTGTGAAATTTTATATGTACTTTCCGGAAACGGCGTCATTCAGATCAACGGTGTTGTCTACCCGATCAAGCAGGGTGACTTAATGGTCATCAATCCGGGGGTGATGCACTGCGAATCCTGTGTGGAAAAGAACAAGCTGCATCTGGTGTTCCTCGCAGTCGAGAATTTCAAGGTCGACGGTCTCAAAGAGTCCCATCTGATCGACCGCAATATGCCGCAGGTCATTGCCGTTCAGGATTACCGATACAAGATCGAAAGCTATTTCACCGACATCTTAAACGAATCTGCGGATAAGATCATGCTTTCCACCGCTATGACCCGTGTACTTGCATCCGCACTTCTGGTCTTGATCTTACGCGTCTATCACAGCAAGGTGGATCAGACTGCCGACTTAAAAGCGGAGTGCCGACGGATCAAGGATTACATTGACAAGAACTATACCTCGCCGATCACCCTGGATTCCCTTTCGGAACAGGTCTACATCAGCAAGTATTATCTGGCACATATCTTCAAATCTCAGACCGGTACATCCCCGATCAAATATCTGATCAACAAACGCATCTCGGAAGCAGCACAGCTTCTGATCCATACTGACTTGAGTATCCGCGATATCGCGCTGCGGGTCGGCTATGACGATCCGGTCTACTTCAGCCAGATGTTCAAGAAAGTCATGGACGAATCACCTGCCGCCTACCGTTCCGGGCACAAAGCTTAAAAGCTCTCCTTTATTAGTATATACCAAATCGCTGCAATTTGCAAGTGGGCATTTTGCGATTCAATTTTATAATTCTTGTTATCAAAAGCCGTTACATTACGTAACGGCTTTTTTACTATCCTTTTTTCGTCCTGCGTACCAGTAACGTGGACAACTTTTTCCAATCAAACGGGATCAGCGGTGAAAGATAACGGCACCCGTCCAAGGTCTTGACCGTAAACAGCTGCAGAATGAGCAGCAATATCCCCAGTACAAATCCCCAAAGGTTACATATTGCGGTCAGAATCAACAGCAGCATACGGTTGAATTTTAACGCATAGCTGATTTCAAAACTGGTCAGCGTATAGGTCGATACAGCCACGAACGCCATATACAAAACGACTTCCGGCGAAAACCAACCCGCCTGTATCGCAAGATCACCTAAAAGCAGCGCACCGACCACCGACAATGAGTTGCTTAATGCACTCGGTGTGTTGAGCGATGCCAATTTCAGTCCGTCGAGCAGCAGCTCGATCACAATGAACTGCATCAGTACAGGAATAACCCCTTGATTATCCACGATCGCAAACTGCAGATAGGACGGGACATAATCGGGATTGCTGATCATCAGATACCAAAGCGGCGTCAATAACAATGTCACCACCCCGACCGCAAAGCGTACCCACCGCAGATAAGTTCCGACCAATGGCGGAAAATAAAAATCGTTGATATCCTGCGTAAAGGTAAAAATGCTGCACGGCAGGATGATCGCCTGCGGAGAAGTATCGGTAAGCAATACGATCTGCCCTTCCTGTATGCTTGCCGCAGCGGAATCCGGTCGTTCGGTAAATCTTACGCGCGGAAATGGATTGAACCATTGTTCACCGAGAATGGTTTCTATCAAACTTGCCTGCCCCATATGCAAAGCCTCGGTGCGCACCGCCTTCAATTTCTTTCGCATCTTCTGCAGATGCTTTTCATCGGCAGCGCCCTGCATATAGCACAGTACCACATCGGTATGACAGCCTGCTATCGAAATATGCTCCATCGTCAGTTTCGGATCGCGTATCCTACGGCGGATCAAAGCGGTATTTACGATCAGCGTTTCACAAAATCCGTCATGTGATCCGCGCAGCGCACGTTCATTTTCCGGCTCATCAAGACCTCTGGTCGGATAGTTTCGTGCCTTGATCAGAATGATCCGATCACAGCCATCGATCTGCAATGCACTGACACCCGACAGGATCTGCGTTACCGCGAGCGATGCATCGGATTCTGTCTGCGCTTCTACATAAGTGATAAATCTGCCGCAGAATCGTTCAGGATCGATTTCGCCCTGTTTTTCTGCTTCCAGTATCTGCTGCGGTGTGATAGCCGTCAAATATTCCAACATTTTTTCAACGATCTCAGCACGGATAAATCCATCGATAAAGTATAGCGCAGCTTGCTTTCCGCCGATGATAAACTCGCGTCTTACAACATCAAAACTATCCTCTACACGCAAAAGTGCAGAGAACATGTCACGATCGATCCCATATCTACCTGTAAATTGCAGCACTTCCGACATCCTTTCTGTTTGGGTTATCGGAGTTAGTTTTTGAAATCATAACCGAAATATGCAAAAAACCGGTGGGCATAAGCCCACCGGTTTTCATTCTGCTTAAGGTCAGCAGAGAAATTACATCATGCTAGCAACTTCTTCTGCGAAGTTGTCTTCACGTTTCTCCATGCCCTCGCCGCGCTCGAAGCGTACGAATTTAACAACTTCGATTTTGCCGCCCAGCTCTTTCGCTTTTGCAGCAACAACTTTAGCAACGGACGTTTTCTCTTCTTTGATGGATTCCTGCTCGAGTAAGCAAACTTCTGCGAAGTATTTGCTCATACGGCCCATAACCATCTTCTCAGCGATAGCCTGCGGTTTACCCTCGTTCAGAGCGGTAGCAAGCTGGATTCTCTTCTCGTTCTCAACAACTTCTGCCGGAACTTCCTCTTTGCGGGTGTATACCGGAGAGTTAGCTGCAACCTGCATTGCAACGTCTTTAGCCAGAGCAACGAACTCGTCTTTATCTGCGCAGTCGGTATCGAACTGAACCATTACGCCGATTTTACCCTGAGCGTGAACATACGGAACCAGAGCGCCTTCCAGTCTCTCGAAACGACGGATGTTCATGTTCTCGCCGATAACTAAGATCAGGTCACGCAGAGTCTCCTCAACGGTGAACTCAGAACCAACCATTTTCATTGCTTTTAATGCATCAACATCAGCCGGGTTACCAGCGATGATGGTGGAAGCAACAGCGTTAGCGAAGTTAACGAATTTCTCGTTCTTAGCAACGAAGTCGGTCTCAGCGTTTACTTCCAGAACAACACCTACATTGCCCTCAACAACGGAAACAACGATACCCTCTGCAGCGATACGGCCAGCTTTTTTCTGCTGAGCAGCTAAGCCTTTTTCACGCAGGAACTCGATTGCTTTTTCAACATCACCATCGGAAGCAGACAGAGCTTTTTTGCAGTCCATCATGCCGCAGCCGGTCATCTCACGTAATTCTTTTACGTCTTTAGCGGTAAATGCCATGGTTATATCCTCCTAAAAGTAATTATCCAAAGATTTTTTACTCAAAATCTCTCCGCAGAAAGGTTATTCGGCGGAGAGACATATCATCAAAATTATTCAGCAGCTTCTTCTGCTACGGTCTCTTCAGCCGGAGCAACAGCGGTGCCCTGATTTGCTTCGATAACAGCGTCAGCCATAGCGCCAGCGATCAGCTTAACAGCGCGGATAGCGTCATCGTTACCCGGGATAACGTAGTCAACTTCGTCCGGATCGCAGTTGGTATCAACGATAGCAACTACCGGAATGCCCAGTTTCTTAGCTTCCAGTACAGCGATTCTTTCTTTCTTCGGATCAACTACGAACAGAGCTTTCGGCAGGGTTCTCATGTTCTGGATACCGCCTAAGAATTTCTCTAATTTCTCGATCTCGAGCTGTAATTTGATTACTTCTTTTTTCGGGAGCAGGTTGAAAGTGCCATCTTCCTGCATAGCGCGCAGCTGACGTAAACGACCGATTCTCTTCTGGATGGTTTTGAAGTTGGTCATCATACCGCCCAGCCAACGAGCGTTTACGAAGTGCATGTTGCAGCGCAGAGCTTCTTCTTTGATAGAATCAGCAGCCTGTTTTTTGGTACCAACAAACAGGATCTCGCCGCCTTCTGCAGCTACATCGCGGATGAACATGTAAGCTTCATCCAGTTTCTTAACGGTTTTCTGCAGGTCGATGATGTAGATACCGTTTCTTTCGGTGAAGATGTAACGAGCCATCTTCGGGTTCCATCTTCTGGTCTGATGACCGAAGTGAACGCCAGCTTCTAACAGCTGTTTCATAGATACTACTGCCATTTGAGTGTCCTCCATTTGGTTAAAATTTTTTTTCCTCCGCCCGATCCTTATCGCTGCGACCGAAACCGAATCGGCACCGTGCAGGGTTGACCGGAGCGTGTGTGATCATGCGTATGGATTACGCACATCTTAAAAAATTATAGCAAAAAACTTCCGGCTTGTCAAGCTTTTTACTTGCTTGCTCCTGCCGAAAGTTCTTTAACTCTTTTAGAATATTTTGTTTAAATGTCCGTAAGTGCTGCCAGAGCTTCCATTGCAGCCTTTTTATTGGCATCGCCCATCTCAACATTTTCGTACTCGACATACCATACATACGCATCGTTGAAGCAGCAAAGCATACGGTAGATAAGTCTGCGTCTGATCGCATCCGCTGCGTCATCCAAACAGCCGTAACCCTTCTTGAATGCATCGGTGAGCATGAACTCATAGCCGAATTCAAACTCCGGATCACCGCAGAACGCTCTGTCAATATCGATCAGTGCTGTGATAACGATATCTTTGCCGTCGCGTTTTGCCAGAACATTGTTTTCCCAAAGATCACAATGGGTCAGATACGGTTCTTTGACCGCATTTAAGATCTGTTTATCGCGTTTAAGTTCATACTCGACTGCCTCATATTCCGCCGCGGTAAAATACGGTGTCTTGATCGCAGCCGACTTCCAATCAATATAGGCAGACCAAAGTGCATCATACCAGGTATATGTTCCCTTTCCCTGCAGAACATCTGCCAGTCGGCCGAACATCGGCTCCTTGATTTGATGGAGTTTGGAGATCATTAAGCCGACCTTTTCATATGCCTGTTCCTTTTCCTGCTCGGTCAGATCCAGTTTCGAGAGCATTTCGCCCTCTGCAGCGGAAACGATCATAAAATCACGGTCGATCAGCTGCTTTGTGGTATCGCAGCAGATCACATCGGAACACGGAATACCGGCGTGTTTCATCTGGGTGTAGGCAAAATTCTCTGCCGCCATCAAGTGATGTTCATACGGGACAAGCAGATGACGGTTGATCGGACCGACACGCAGGATATGACGGGTAAACAGTACATTCAGTTCATAGGTGGTGTTGAACAGACCGCCCTCAATGAGATGCGCGGTGTATTTTTCAACGCCGAATACCGTTTTCACGATGGCATCCAGCTGTTCTTTCGTCAGCGGGAGATACAGTTTCGATCTGTGTTCCATAATCACTCAACAATCTCCTCTTCTTCAACTTCAACATACAGATTGCTGCCGCA
>JBGUUN010000020.1:0-6673 GCA_045133555.1 Oscillospiraceae bacterium | reverse complement strand
AAATTAAAACAGCTTCCGCTCGGAAGTGTCAGACCGAAAGGCTGGCTTTTGGAGCAGTTGCTGCGTAGTAAAAACGGTATGGGCGGTCATCTGGGTGACCTTGAACCGAAGATGATCGTATCTCCGTATACCACCAAAGAAACAGATGAAGAGTGGGGTGCGGTTAAGGCAGGCTGGGGTGCTGAAATATCCGGTAACTATTGGTACGGATTTATGCTGTTGGCATTTACTTTGAACGATTCGGAATTGATTGCCAAAGCGGATGCATGGGTAGAGGCGGTACTCAAAACGCAGTATCCGGATGGTTATCTGGGCAGCTATACAGAGAATGATAACCGTGCAGAGGACTATAATGCATGGGGTACCAACAGCGGTATGCGCGCATTGCTTGCGTATTATTCCGCAACCGGAAAAGCTGAGGTGCTCGAAGCGGTACATCGCTGTATGCTGTGGTTTACCCGCAATTGGGCAGGCGATCAAAAGACGCGTTATATGGGGATCTGTCTGCTCGAGAGTATGTCACTTTGCTATCAGTATACCGGCGATGAACGTCTGATCGATTTTATCAAAGAATATATCGATTATTTGAATCGCAATGATATCTACTTAAACTCTCAGAATTCCATGCGTGACCCGAAACTGCATTATATGTCGCACCATAGCGCGGGCTATGCCGCAAACCTCTGGTCCTATGCCGCTGCATACCTGGCAATGGGAGATGATGCCAATCTCGAAGCGATTCGTACCGGTGTGGCAAAACTCCCGATGCAGAAAACCGGCGGTATTGCCTGCCATTCCGAGTATCTGGCACCGGTTTCCGCAACCATGGAAACCGAATACTGCTCATTTGCATTTTTACAGTCTACCCTCAATTACATGGTAGACGGCACTGCGGACACGCAGTATCTGGATCTGATCGAGCGCATCGTATTCAACGGCGCACAGGGTGCAAGAAAGAAGGATGAAAAGGCAATCGCTTATATGTCCGCACCGAACCAGATCTATGTCAATGAAGATTCCGGTTTATTCCAGTATGATAAGCAGCAGTATGCACCGATCCATCCGGTTTCCTGCTGTCCGGTTACTTCCTGTTGGGTCATGCCAAACTTCTTATACGGTATGGCACACACCGCAAGCGACGGTTATTATCTGTCTGCTTACGGTCCGGCTGAGGTGGATTTCGGCGCATTCAAACTGGATGTTGACACCGCGTATCCGTTCAGAGATGTCTTGACCTGTACCGTAAAAGCCGATCAGCCGCTGCAGACCACTTTGCATTTCCGTGTTCCGGGTTGGTGTAAGAATGCACAGTTTGCGGTAAATGGTGCAGCATGTGAGGAGAAAGCAGAAGCGGGCAGCTATTATGCGATCGCAGGCGAATTCAAAGACGGCGATGTGATCACCGTAAAACTGCCGATGGAGGTTTCGATCAGCCGTGTGGACGACGGTGATGCGTATGCAAGATATCCGATGGCTGTTGAATACGGTCCGCTGCTGTTTGCGCTGCCGATCGTAGAGGATTGGATCGCTATTCCGGGTTCTCCGCGTACTCCGCTGCCGGAAGGCTGGAGTTGGTGGAATATTCAGCCGAAGGTAGAGTATTTACCGGTCGGCTTATACGAGGATTCCGCTGCCAGAAAATTCGAGATCTACTGGAATGCCGCATTGGATGAGCAACTGAACGCAAAACAGGTAGAGGTGGAATTCTGTGAAGGCGGTTATGTCTGGGAGAATCCGCAGATCAAACTGCATCTGCCGGGTTATAAAGCAATGTTCTCTTACCCGCCGTATCCGGTCAAGACCATCGAGCCGTTTGAGGCACCGATCACGGTACATGATACCATGGCTCTGACCTTGGTACCGTTTGGTTGTACCAATCTGCGTATTTCATACATTCCGAGAGCAAAACTCCCGATGGAAAAACCGCCGAAATGTCCGGTAGAATAAATAAAAGGATGTCACCTTGAAGGGTGGCATCCTTTTTTGATCACAACATTTTTTCCATGTGGATATGTTCGCAATGCTCGTCCATGTAGATATCACCCATGGGGGTATAACCCTGTTTGATGTAAAAGTCTTTGACACGCAGCTGGGCGGAGAGGGAAAGCTTGATGCCGCCATCCTTTTTGACCTGCTTTTCAGCTTCGGCGAGCAGGTAGGCACCAAGGTGCTTTTCGCGGTAGGCGGAAAGTATGGCGATCCTGCCGATGAGATAGCAGTCAGGTTCTTTATCCGGGAAGTAGCGGCAGCATCCGATCGGGGCATCGTCATCGAATAAGACATAGTGGACCGCAATGTGATCCGTATCGTCGAACTCGTTTTCAAACCCTTGTTCTTTCATAAATACTTCTTCGCGGATGAACATAGCTTCTTTTGGAAGTGTGCGGTAAAATTTGCCGTGAATCATAGCAGACTCCTTATTTTACTTACGAAAAAAGCCCCTTGAACAGGGGCTTTTGATTTTTTAGATTAAGCTTTCGGCTCTTCGATGTTTTTCGGGCTGTATTTGTGCAGTGCCGAGGTGTTCTCGGTCATGGTAACTGCGTCGGTCCACTCGTTGATCAGTTTCATGAACACATCACCTTTTAAGGTGTTGAGAACGGAGTTTCTGCAAGAGTCCAGATTGTTCTCGAGATCATCGTTGATATCGTATTTTACAACAACAAAGTAGCTGGTACCGATGGTCAGTACGGTAGCTTTACCTACTTTTACGTCCTCGAATGCGGATTTAACGAAATCAGCGTTCGGGGTGGTAGCATTTTTGTGGAGCAGAGATTTGGTGTCTTTGTCGTCTTCGATATCTTCCGGAGAGGTAGCGGTGAATTCGGTGCCGTTTTCTTCTGCAGCAGCTTTTGCTACGCCGTCCTCATACTCGGTTTTCACTTCATTGAAGGTGTTTTTGCCTTCGTTGATGCGGTTTACATAGTCCTCAGCTTTTGCAAGCAGCTCGTCTTTTTCTGCTGCCGGCAGAACAGCGCCTTCTTCATCTGCGAAGGAGATTTCGAAGTAGTTTACATCAACGTACTCGTCGAGCATGATGTCGATGATGTCCTCCTGCGGAACTTCTTCGATACCGTCTTTGCCGTAGTATGCTTCAAAGATCGCATTCTCTTTTAAAGAGGACTCAGCAATTTTGCGGTAGGACTCTTTGGAAGTGCCGTTCGGCTCTAAATATTGCTGATAGTAGTATGCCCAGTAAACCTCGACCTGATAGTCCAGAGAAGAGATATCTTCTTCATCGAATTCCAGACCCATCTCATCGAATTTTGCTGCAATTGCCAGATGACGTTTGGAAGCTTCTTCCGCTTCTGCAATACAGTAATCCTTGTAAGATACGCCGCCGATCTGCTGTTTCCAGATGTTGGAAAGTTCCTTGTTGAAGTCGGCTTCGCTCTGGCCGTTGAGATAAGCAGTGGTCAGATAACCCAGATATACACCGGAAGAAACGGTGTTGTCATCGGTTTTATAAACCCAGCTGGTGTCGCTGCATGCGGTTAAGGAAAGGCTTAACAGTACAGCCAGACCCAACGCAGCAATGCGTTTGAATAATTTCATGGTTGATCCTCCTTAAGGAAATTTTTTGTCTTGATCTGCAAGAAATCAGAACATCCTATTTATTATACCTTGTTTTGATGCGGTTGTAAATAGCCAAAATGAAAAAAATTCTTGAAAATCGAAGTTTTACGGTCTGCTTGCGGCGTTTTCTCCGCTTAAAGCGGCACTGACTTCCTGCAAGGTATCCACCGCTGCCGTACCCGGCTTGATTTTTACGGTGATATACGGTTTGGCACCCGCGGTCATGGTGACACGGTTGCCGAAGGTTTTCATCAGAAGTTTTACGGTTGCTTCTTCCAAAGCCAGCGGATAGAACAGTAAGGAGTTTACTTGCTGACGAATCTCATAGAAGCCGTTTTGTGCAAAGATCATCTTGCTGACCGCAACACCGACTAAGTTTTCCACCGATGCCGGCGGATCACCGAAACGGTCGATCAGCTCATCCAGTACATCCGAAGCGTCTGTCTTGTTACGGATGGCAGCGATTTTATGATAGATATCGATGCGCTGGTTGATGTCATCGATATAGCTTTCCGGCAGATGTGCGTCGGCGCGGATGTCAATGGTACATTCGATCTGTCTCTCCGGAGTCTCACCTTTCTTCTCTGCGATCGCTTCGGAGAGCATTTTCAGATACATATCGTATCCGACCGCTTCCATGTGTCCGTGCTGGCGGGTGCCTAAGATATTGCCGGCACCGCGGATCTCAAGGTCACGCATCGCAATGTTGAAGCCGGAACCGAACTTGGTGAATTCGCGGATCGCAGAAAGGCGTTTGTTTGCGATCTCGGTGAGTGCTTTGTCTTTGCGGAAGGTAAAATACGCAAATGCACGGCGGTTGGAACGTCCGATTCGTCCGCGCAGCTGATACAGTTGGGAAAGACCCATATAATCGGCATTCTCGATGATCAGGGTGTTGCAGTTTGCAACGTCAACACCGGTCTCGATGATGGTAGTGCAGACCAAAATATCGATCTCATGTTCGACGAGCTGTTTCCAGATAAAGGAAAGCTCCTGTTCGGACATCTGACCGTGTGCCACCGCAATGCGTGCTTCCGGGATCTGACCGGCAAGTTTTGCGGCGACCATATCAATGCTTGCTACACGGTTGTGGATATAGAATACCTGACCGTCACGGCGCAGCTCCTTACGGATGGCCTCCGCAATGACGTTGTCATCGTGCTCGAGTACATAGGTCTGTACCGGAAAACGGTCCTGCGGCGGTTCATCGATGGTGGACATATCGCGGATACCGGTCAATGCCATGTTTAAGGTACGCGGAATCGGTGTGGCAGAGAGGGATAGCATATCCACGCCGCGAAACAGCTCTTTGAATTTTTCTTTATGGGCGACACCGAAACGCTGCTCTTCATCGATGATGGCAAGTCCGAGATCCTTGAACTGGATATCCTTCTGCAGCAATCGGTGGGTACCGACAACGATGTTGACCTCGCCGGTACGCAGTTTATTGATGGTTTCGTGGATCTGTCTGGCAGAACAGAAACGGGAAAGCAGCTCGACGCGGATCGGAAAATTTCCGATACGTCGCAGCAGGCTTTGATAATGCTGCCATGCTAAGATGGTGGTCGGGCAGAGCAATGCACATTGCTTGTCATCCATAACGCACTTGAATGCGGCACGGATCGCGACTTCGGTCTTACCGAATCCGACGTCACCGCAGAGCAAGCGATCCATCGGAACATTGCTTTCCATATCCTGTTTGATCTCGGAGATGCAGCGCAGCTGATCGTCGGTCTCCGGGTATTCAAAACGTTCCTCAAAGTCCTTCTGCCAGTCGGTATCTTCCGAGAAAGCATGGCCTTTGACCTTGGCACGCTCAGCATACAGACGGATCAGTTCTTCCGCCATCTCCGCAACGGCAGCTTTGACCTTTGTTTTGGTCTTGTTCCAGTCACCGGAGTTAAGGCGGTTTATTTTGACCTTGGTATCGTCTTTCGGGCCGATATATTTGGTGATCATATCCAGCTGGGTGACCGGGATATGCAGCGTGGATGCTCCGGCATATTCGATCTTGATATAGTCTTTGACAACGCCCTGTAAGGTCAAAGTCTCGATACCGCGGAAGATACCGATACCGTGGACGTTGTGTACGACATAATCGCCCACCTGCAGATCGGAAAGTGAACGCAGATGCTTGCCTGCTTTGTGGCGGCTTTTTCTAACATTCGAGACCGAGCGGCGGGATAGGGTAAACAATACGCATTTGCTGTCCGGGTATTCGAAACCGCCGGACAGGGTGTTGGACAGTACATTGACGCGGTTTGCATATGCGGCAGATTCTCCGTTTACAAATTCTGCGGCGATGTTCTGTGCACGCAGATCGTCCGCTAAGACTGCGGCTGCTTTCGGTGTACCGGCCATAACAAAGATGGTGTAATTTTGATGCAGATAAGCGCCGAGATCTTCGATGAGCATCTTGAGTTCGCCGCTCCAACCGGAGGTCTGCATCGGGGAGCAGGAGATCAGCTCACGCAGTTTGAATTCTCTTGCACCGTGTGCAAAGGTGTCAAGCAGGATAAACGGATGCTTGAACATCTTCGCTTCCGCTTCTCCCGGTTCAAGGGAGAAGGTATCCATGCCGGATACCAGTTCGCCTTCTTCCAGCATGGATTCGATATTCTGCTGCAGCTGCCAGGACGAGCCGCGATAACGGGTGCGGCAGTCGTTGTATTCACTGCAGAAGATCAGACAGTCGTCAAAATAGTCGAGTAAGGTGGCCGGCGTATCGTACGCGACCGAGAGATATTTATCGCTGCCGCAAAGCTCCGGTTGTGCTTTGATCGCCTCGATCTGGCGGGTCAATGCTTCTTTACCTTTTTTGCTTTTGGTTTTCGACAGCAGCGGTTCCAATTTGTTGATACAGGCATTTGCGGAGTCAAACAACGTTTCGATTGCCGGCACGATTCTTACCGCATCGATCACATCGGTACGGCGCTGTGATTCCAGTTCGAAATAGGCAATACTGTCGACCTCATCATCCCAAAACTCGATACGCACCGGCATCGGCATATCGCAGGGATAGATATCCAGAATACCGCCGCGCAGTGCATACTGTGCAGTACCCTCGATCTGAGAGCGGCGGACATAACCGGCCTTG
>JBGUUN010000019.1:0-7364 GCA_045133555.1 Oscillospiraceae bacterium | reverse complement strand
ACCGCCTTTGTATGCAGCGACCGGCTGATGGTCAAAGATATAACGGATCACACGCGCACTGCGCAGCGGCTGTGACTCGTTTAAGTTTTGGTAGAATACCGATAGTGTGAGTAAGCCGTGCTTTTTGAAAAAACGTGCCTGCGGAGACAGGGTACGCTCGTTTTCCAGAATGTCTGGCATAAAGACCTCCTTACTGCGGGTCACCCAATGCGATAACATCCGCACGCATTCTTGCAATATCTTCTGCAGCCATTACCAGATTGCCTGCAGCAGCGGTCTCGATGATCTGCTCCGGTTTTCTTGCACCGCAGAGAATGTGGGACATACCGGACTGCTCCATGCTCCATGCAACGACTAAGTTTGCAAGGGTACAGTTATATTTTGCGCACAGATCTTTCCAGCTGTCGAGCAGGTTCAATACTTTGATGCGGTTTTCCGGTTTCATCCACGGAATGGTGTTGCGGTATTCCTTCTCGTCGAATACACGGTCCATGGTGATCTTACCGGTGAGCAGACCCTGTTCCAGCGGAGAGTATGCCATAACAGCCAGACCGTTTTTCAGTACAGACGGGATCAGCGTATCCTCCATCTTGCGGTCGAGCATGCTGTATTTCTCCTGGATGACATCCAGTTCGCCGTACTGTAAATATTCGTCGATGTGCTCTTTGGATACGTTGGAAGCACCGATGCATTTGATCAGACCCTGGCGTTTTAAGTCCATTAAGCACTCCATGGTCTCTTTGATCGGGGTGATGTACGGCGGGATGGACTGCCAGTGGGTGAAGTATACGTCGATATAATCGGTTCTTAAACGGGTGAGGGAAAGCTCGATCTCGCGTTTGATGGTGTCTGCATCCAGACATTTTCTGACGGTGTTGCCTGCCTGCTCGAATGCAAGGCTGCCGCGCTCGTCATGCCACCATAAACCGCATTTGGTCGAAAGAACGACCTTATCACGGATGCCTTCAAGCGCTTTGCCGACAACGGTTTCGCTGTTGCCGAAACCGTATACCGGTGCGGTGTCGATCAGGGTGATGCCTGCATCCACAGCAGCACGGATGGTCTCGATGGATTTGAGCTCATCGGAATCGCCCCACCATTCACCGCCGCCGATCGCCCAGGTGCCTAAGCCGATCGCGGATGCTTCCAAACCGGAATTACCTAATTTTCTCTGGATCATAATAAATCTCCTTACTTTTGTTTGATATTTCGATTCCATTCGGCTTTTTGTTCCGCCGACGGAACTTTGAATGCCTGTGTTTTTGCGCCGAACCGTGTGGTCTTTCCCTGACCGAGCATATGGTACGGCATCAGCTGAATCCCGACTGCACAGTCAAGGGATCGGTACAGCGTGTTGAGCGCTTCAAAATGCGACTCTCTGTCATTCACCCCCGGAATGATCGGACAGCGCATCAGCACCGCTTTGCCCGCAGCATCAAGCTTCCTGATGTTTTCCTGCGGCAGCTTGGAGGATACGCCGGTGTATTTGATGTGATTTTGCTCGTCGGTCTCCTTGATGTCGAATAAAAACAGATCGACAAGATCCATGATCCGTTCAAACACCGCAAAATCCACCGCACCGGAAGTTTCGATGCAGGTATGGATGCCGTTTTGCTTGGCAAGGGATAACAGCGCATACACAAAATCCGGCTGCAGCAGCGGCTCTCCGCCGGATACCGTCATACCGCCTTTAGGGGAATAAAATGCTTTGTCCGCCAAAACACTTTGCATCACCGCATCCGCCGTCATGCGCTCACCGCAGAAGGAAAGTGCATGATACGGACAGTTTTCCACGCATTTTCCGCAACGGACGCATTTTTCACGGTCGATCTCATGGATGCCGTTTTCAAACGAATGTGCACCGTTTTCGCAGACCGCAGCACATAAACCGCAGGATACGCAGTTCATCTCGGTATAGGCAAGGGTCGGCGCCATCGATAAGCCTTCGGGATTGTGACACCATGCACAGCGCAGATGACATCCCTTTAAGAATACGGTGGTGCGAATGCCCGGGCCGTCATCGGTACAGAATTTCTGGATGTTAAAGACCGTTCCGGTCTGATTGTTAAGTTCCACATCATCACCTCCGCAGCATGTAATACCTATTTTCATTTTAGCATAAATACCAATTGATTGCAATAAAAAAGACCCGAAAGATTCGGGTCTTTATCATTTATTTGTTTCTTTGTGCAAATTTTTCGGAAAACTGCGAGGCAACGATCGCCGCAAACATGACCGCACATCCGAAGATCTCACGGCCGGAGAGTTTTTCCTGCAGCAGTATTGCACCTGCCAGTACGCCGAACACCGATTCCATGCACATAATCAGCGAAGCAACGGTGGCTTCGGTGTGTTTCTGACCGATGATCTGGAAGGTGTAGGCAAGACCGCAGCTTAAAATACCGGCATAAAGGATCGGTACCGCCGCGGATAAAATGTTGCCGATCTGCGGAGTTTCGAACACGAACATCAAAACGGTGGAAAGAACACCCGAAACGATCAGCTGCATCCAGGATAATTTGACGCCGTCCGCATCGGTGAAACGCTCTACCATCAAAATCTGCACCGCAAAAAGGATGGAGCAGATAAAGGCTAAGATATCGCCGAAGCTGATGCCGCCGTTTGCACCCGGAGAAACGCATAAAAAGTACAGTCCGACAAAGCCGACCGCTACGCAGATCCAGGTCAGCCAGGAAACACGCTTACCGATGAATAACCCCAGCAGCGGTACAAAGAAGATGTAAAGTGCTGTGATAAATGCGATCTTTCCGGAGGAGGAGTCGTAAAATGCAAACTGCTGGAAGTTGCTTGCCGCACAGAATACCACGCCCAGCGGAATACCGCATAAGACGGTCCTGCGGCTTATTTTTTTCTCGCAGCTGATCTGCTCTGCGGTCATATTTTTGCGTTTTTGGCGATCCCGCAGCAAAATGTACGGGGTCAGCACTGCCGCACCGAGCAGGGTACGGATGCCGTTGAAGGTGAACGCCTCAACGCTTTCCATGCCCGCACTCTGTGCTACGAACGCCACACCCCAGATAAATGCGGTCAAAAGCAGCATGACCACACCGAAGAGGGAATTTTTCTTTGTCTGATTCA
Source organism: Oscillospiraceae bacterium (assembly GCA_045133555.1). Lineage (GTDB taxonomy): Bacteria > Bacillota > Clostridia > Oscillospirales > Ruminococcaceae > JAHHTP01. The sequence goes on along the minus strand of JBGUUN010000019.1, from coordinate 4,265 downwards.
TAAGTATCGCTCCAAAATTTTTTTATCCTGCGGTCAGCCTTTTACCAACAGCGTTTTGACATTTTTGCCGGCTTTCGCATCGGCAAATGCCTCGTTGATCGCATCGATCGGGTAGTGGCTGCCGAGTGCGCGGATGTTTGCGTGTACCTCCGGATGCTCACACAGGAAGGTCAGATAATCCTTGACATCCACCATCGAATACTGAGAAGAACCGATGATGTGCAGCGCTTTGAAGGTGATCATCTGCGGTTCGATCGTAATGCCGCCGCTGTTGGAATACTGCCCCGGTACGAGATAGACACCGCGGTTGCGTAAGATTTGCATGCCCTGTACCACCGCAGACGGTGCACCCGATGCCTCGATACACAGATCGACACCTAAGCCGCCGTTTTCCGCCTGCAATTTCGCGGTGACGGTATCCACACCTTCGCGGGTCAGATTCAGTACCGCATCGGCACCCAGCTTTAACGCAAGCGCTTCACGTTCTTTGTTGTCGCCGGCGGTGATGGCATAGATCTTCTTGACACCCAGCGCTTTTAAGTATAATACCGCAAAGCAGCCGACCGGACCTAAGCCCTGTACCACTGCGGTGGTGTTTTCGTTGACCTTTACACCTGCCTGCGCACCCAGACGGAATGCATGGATCACGGTCGGACCCGGGCAGGCAAAGGTAGCAGCCATGGTCGGGTCAAGCTTATCCGGAATCTTGATCAGATTGGAAAGCGGAGTGTAGTTGACCTCGGCGTAGCCGCCGTAGAGATACGGTGCGACATCGATGCTGCCGCCGTTGGTCACTTTCATATTCACGCAGTTGGCATCGTCACCGTTTTTGCATAAGATACATTCGCCGCACGGTACCGCAATGTCCGCAATGACGTTATCACCGATTTTAAGTCCGTATGCTGCCGCTTCGGCTTGGTCACAGCCGGTCAGACGGCCGACAAATTCGTGACCGATGATCGTCGGCGGCTGGATGGCAAGGGTACCGTTGTGGAAATGCAGGTCGGTGCCGCAGACACCGCTTGCGATCAGCTCACTTTTGCCGTAACCGGACGGTACGTCGGTCACTTCGAATTCTCTGACGGTAAACGGAACTTTCGCACCGCCGAATACTGCTGCTTTTGCTTTCATGATAATGCTCCTTTATTTCTCTACCGTGACGGCAAACGCCGCACGGTAATGTTGTTCGATGATTTTTAATTCATCCGCTTCAAGCGGCTTGACTTCGGCATAAGGGTAGGCAAGCCCCAAAGCCTTGTATTTGCCGTCCGCCATACGGTGAAACGGCAGCAGATCCACCTGTGTGATGCCGATTTCTTTTAATCTGCCGATGATGGCATCGATCGACGCCGCATCGGTGTTGAATCCCGGAATGAGCGGGATGCGTATCTGCACCTTCGCACCGCTTTGCTGCAGACGGGACAGGTTATCGAATATGCGGCTGCCGTCTGCACGGATGACCTTGCCGTATGCGTCGATATCGGCGGTCTTGCAGTCGAAGTACCAGCAGTCAACATAGGGCAGCAGCGAAAGAAATTTCTCCCAAGCCACATCGCCCGCCGTGTCAACGATCACCGATACGCCGTTTTCTTTGAGCATTTTGCAAAGCGGCAAAAGCCCTTCCGACTGCAGCATCGGCTCGCCGCCGCTGACCGTCGCACCGCCGTTATCGCCGTAGAAATCAAAGTCCTCCATGATTTCCGCGGTGATTTCATCGACAGAAAGCATCTGCCCGTAATGCACCGTGCGGGATGGGTAGGTGAGGGTCTGAGGTGCTGCAAGAAGCGTTTCGGGATTGTGGCACCACGGACAGCGCAGATGACAGCCTTTTAGGAATACGGTGGTGCGGATGCCCGGACCGTCGCCGGTCGAAAAATGCTGGATGTTGGATACATTGAGCTGCATTTATTCACTCCTTCTGTGTGCGACGCAGGATATCCTCCTGTACCTCACGGGTCAGGGTGACATATAATGCCGAGAAACCGGAAACGCGTACCACAAGATCCGGATAATTCTCGGGATGCTTTATCGCATCCTCCAAAATCTCACGGGAGGTCGCATTGATCTGCAGCTCCTGTCCGCCTTTTTCAAAATAGACGCGGATGAGCTTTAGCAGTTTTTCGCGCTTGCCGTCGGCAAACATCGACGGCGCGTATTTTTGATTGACAACGGTACCGCAGGCACAGCGGGTATAATCCGGTTTTGCGGTACTCAAAAGGGATGAAGTCGCACCCTTGGTGTCACGTCCGTAGGTCGGGGATGCGGCATCGGATAACGGCTGCATCGCAAGCCTTCCGTCCGGTGTTGCACCGATGATCTGTCCGGCATAGATATTGCTGGTGTTGGCCGCCATTGCGGTGTAGAACGCACCGCCGTCATGGGTGTGATATTCGTCAAACCGATCGGAAAGATATGTGGTAAACCATACCGCATATTTGTCCGCAAACGGGTCGTTGTTGCCGTATTTCGGCGCAGAAAGCAATTTTTGATGAAGTGCCTCATAGCCTTCAAAGTTTTGCTTGATCGCATCCGCAAGCTCGCTTAAAGTTGCGTCCTTGTCGTTGAATACAACTTTTTCGATCGCTGCAAGCGAGTCGCTCATGGTACCGACACCCATTAACACCGCACCGTGTGCGCTCGGGTAGCGGCTGCCGCCCATATTGATGTCCCTGCCGCGTTTGATGCAGTCTTTGCAGAAGCAGGAGAGGAAAGGCGAGGTGTAATTTTCCGGGTCGGCAACATAGCTTTCCTGCAACACCTGATCGACATATTCCTTGACACCGTTTGCAAGCTGACGCTCAAGCTCCGCCATAAATGCGTCCATGGTGGTAAGCTCATCCAAGTGCTTGCCCGGCAGACCCTTACGGTTTTTGTCAAAACCTTCGCCCTCGCGCAGTACATATTCCAAAAAGCGCGGGGTATCAAATCTGCCGTCGCTCCACGGCGGCTGCATTCCGGTGATGAAGTTTTCGATGCATCCGACCATCGAGTAGTTGAGGATATCCTTTTCGGCATAGCCGAATCGGCGCAATGCCGCCATATTGACGGTATCGTTCATCAAAGCAGGGTATCCGAGTCCCGTGCCGATGACCTTTAAGCACTCGTCCAAAAATGCATCCGGCATATCCGGAGTGACCCTGACCGAAAGATTCGGGCCCGGCAGGTGAATGTTGTTCACCGCGTGCAGAATGCATAAGCTCAATTCGTTGACCGCGCAAATGCCGTTTTCGTCCACGCCGCCCAGGCAGATGTTGACCACATCGTCATTGCCCAAAAGGGCGCGGCGCTCGCAGATCTTGATCAACATATTTTCGATCAGTTCGGTTGCTTCTTTTGCAGTCAAGCCGTTTTTTTCGCGGTCATGCAGATACAGCGGATAGAGGTATTGATCCATTCTGCCAAGTGCCATGGCATACCGACCCTCGTATAAAAAGCAGGTGTGTGCCATCCAGAGAAGCTGTAAGCCCTGAGCAAAGGTTTTCGGCGGATCGTATGCAAGCGCTCTGCAGTCTGTAGCGATCGCAAGCAGGCGTTCATCATCGTAGCCTTCGGTACCCAAAAGTGCTTTGGCAGCATCGGCATGTGCCAAAAGACGTTTGGACATTGCCTCCATAGCGGTATACATGGAGGTAAGCTGATCTACGGCGATCGGATCGTCCCGGAATTTATGGATATGTGGGCGGATCCTTGCAAGGATGCCGCTGATACCGTCGGACAGGAGTGTTGTGTAGTCCGGCGAGTAGTGGTCGAAATTGGTGATAAAGGTACGCTCAGGCAATGCTGCTGCGGTCGCTTTGGCGTCGTTTATCTGCTCATCGGTCAGCTTGACAAACAGCGGACGCAGACTGCCGACAATGCGGTCGGCAGGATAGATGTACGGCATAGGTTTGGTGAAAAGTGCGGTAATGCCGTCAGCGCGTTTGCAAGCGGGGGTAGCGGCAGCGGAATGTTGATATCCGATACTGCGGAAATATTCCGGGCAAAAAACGCCTTCGATCGGCTGTTTGATCTGTTTTTTGAGTTGTTCCGTTAAATTCATATATGTCACCGCCTTTATGTTTTCTTAAGGTTAGTATAGCATATATTGGGTGAAATGTAAATCAAAAAAGAGCGGGAAAAAGCAAAAGAGTGGGGAGAATAAGGGTCGAGGTAAATCAAGCAAAGAAACCGAAAAAAGAAATAAGACCCATCTGACGATGCGTCTTATTTTCCCACGGAGAATGAGGGATTTGAAGTCCTTCGGACCCCACTTGCGGTGCCCAAAA
>JBGUUN010000018.1:0-1693 GCA_045133555.1 Oscillospiraceae bacterium | reverse complement strand
AATCGACCGGCAGCGTTGCGGCATCCCTTGTAGAATCCAATGAATCCAAAGTGCAGAAGGAAATCGATAAATTCCTTGAAAGCATTTCAGATTATGAAGAATAACATTTTCAGGAGGAAACTGCCATGAAAACACAAAAACAAATCCTTGCGATGCTGCTTCTGGCATCTGCGCTGATCACCGCTTCCTGCGGTTCCGGCGATACGACCGCATCCGACACGGCATCTGTTGCAACCGAAGCACAGACTTCTGCGGAAACGCTGTCGCCGCTTGATCAGACGGTAGCATCGCTTCCGGCAAAGGACTTTGATGGATATGAATTCACCATCATGGACCGTAACTCGGAGCATACTCCGTGGCACACCTACGACGTTTTTGCGGAAGGTGAAAACGGTGATGCAATCAATGACGCAGTCTTCAAGCGCAATCAGGTGATCGAAGAGCTTTATAATATCAAGATCAAAGAAGAAGGCGTTTACATTCCTGTCGACAATATGCAGAAGCTCATCATCGCAGGTGACGATACCATTGATGTTTTCACCGACGGTCTGAATGCGCTGACCAAGCTGACGATCGGCAACATGCTCTATAACTACAACGATATTGATGAAATTCAGTTTGATCAGCCGTGGTGGGATCAGCAGATTCGCAATGAGCTTTCCGTTGAGGGAAAGAGCTTCTTTGCAACCGGTGATATTTCCATTATGGATAACGAAGCAACCTGGTGTATTCTGTTCAATAAAAAGATGATTGAGGATTACGACCTTGATGATCCGTACACGCTCGTCAGAGAAGGTGTCTGGACGATCGACAAGATGTATGAAATGGCAAAATCGGTTTCCAAAGACCTCGACGGTGACGGCAAGATGGGTAAGGCTGACCAGTTTGGTTTCCTGACAGAAATCTACAACGTATATGCGCTTTGGGTCGGCGGTGATAATAGGATCATCGAAAAGGACGGGGATGATCTGCCGATTTCCGCGATGTATAACGAACGCAGTGCAGCGGCCTATGATAAGGTTGTAGAATTCACGTTTGATGAGAGTGTATCCGCCATCGCGGGCAGAGCCGTATTCCCGGCATACAGTGATATGAATGTCTGCTTTACCGAAGGTCGCGGTCTGTTTGATTACGGTGCAATGGCACTCATTTCCGACTTCCGTGAGACAGAGCACGATTTCGGTATTCTGCCGTCTCCGAAGCTCGATATGACGCAGGAGCAATACTGCAACACCTTCTCCCCGTATAACCTGGCCGCATATGCAATTCCCGCATCGGTCAGCGACGTTTCACGTACCGGTTCCGTTCTCGAAGCTATGGCACAGGTATCTGCGCACATTCTGACGCCGGCTTATATGGACGTTTCGCTGATGGGCAAATTTGTCCGTGACAACGAATCTGAGGAAATGATTGAGCTGATTCTGGCAACCAGAACCTATGATATCGGCGCAATCTTCCAGTGGGGCAACAGCTTCTACATCTTCAACAATGCTACCAAATCGAGAGTCGGTACGTTTGCATCGCAGGTAGAGAAGAATGCGAAGACGCTGAACAGCGCAATTCAGAAATATATTGATGAACTGAACGCAGCTGAATAATAATCAATAATAGAAAAAGGATATCCGTAACACAAATGCGGATATCCTTTTGGTTTATAAAGTTGATTTATGGAACAGCGGAAAATAAATACGAT
>JBGUUN010000017.1:0-11544 GCA_045133555.1 Oscillospiraceae bacterium | reverse complement strand
GCGGGGGCTCGGGCCGCTGTTGTTTATTCTTTTTTTTACCTTGGCGTAGGGCTCAAGCCGCGGGTACCTAAGTGCAGACTTGGAGTTCTGTCCACTGGCTGTTACTTTCGCCGCTGCGCGAAAGTAACCAAAGGGCAGCATAAGGGCTGCCGCCCTTATGTATCCTGCTTTGTGCTTCCACTTTACTTTTGTGCAAGACAAAAATTTCAGGCAAGCTGAAATTTTTGCCAATCCGGTGGATTCGCCGATCGGGTGCGGATTTTTGGTAAATACCGTGCTTGCGGTACGGCGGGTGTTATGTCTTTGGCGGATGGATACCGCCGCAAGCAGGAAGGTTTGCATTTATGATGCGGGGAGAAAGGCATAATACCGCCGGGCAGGAGTCAGCTCTGCTGACGGCTTACTGCGGCGTAGAAATTATCAGCGAGGAGCGACCGGAGGCACTCCGGCGGGTTGACAGTTAGGAGCGAGGTATGGTATAATAGAATGTGATTGAGTTGCCCTTTGGGGCGGAGAGAAAGGAGTGGCTATTTTGGAGATTTCAAAACGCAATGCGACCTATCATGGCAAGAGTGCGTGTTCGGGTATAGCGATCGGTAAGATCTACTATTACAACAAGGTTCTGCCGAGAGTGGAGTTTGAACAGAAGGAACCGGCTGTCGAGATCGAGCGTCTGGATGCTGCGATCGAAAAGACCGGTGAGGCTTTGGAGCAGATGCGCAAAGAAGCGGATGAGATGGTAGGATCGGATGCGGCTGATATCTTTATGGCCCACCTTGCGATCTCCAAGGATCAGGGTTACCGCAGAAGGATCGTTGCCAAGATCGAAGCCGAGCAGGCAAATGCCGAGTATGCGGTATACACCGTTTCCGAAGAATATGCGCTGATGTTCGAGGCGATGGACGATGCCTATATGAAAGAGCGCGGCAGCGATATGCGTGCGGTAGGCGGCAGGATCATTGAGATGCTGACCGGACATGTGACCTCCGCTATCGAACTGACCGAGCCGGTCATTTTATTGGCAGACGATTTGACCCCGGGCGATACCATCCGATTGGATCGAAAGAATATCTTAGGCTTTGCGACCGAAAAGGGCGGTATGAACTCGCATACCGCGATCTTGGCGCGCGCACTGGGTATTCCTGCTATCGTGGGTGTGAGCCTGCCGGATGCGGCAAGCCACGGCAAACGTGCCTGTCTGGACGGTTTTACCGGTGATCTGATCTTAGAGCCGGATGCATACACCATGCAGCGTATGCGTGAAAAGTTAGCGGAATGGCGCAGCATGAGAAGGCAGCACAATCCGGTCAGAACAAGCGGCATGCAGTTTTGGGTGAATGCGTCCTCGCTGAGTGAAGTTGAGTATGCATCCAAGCTGGATGTTGAGGGCATCGGTTTATTCCGTACCGAGTTTTTATACATAGGACGAAACGAAGTACCGGGTGAAGAAGAACAGTTTATCTGCTACCGTGATGCGGTGCTTGCAATGCAGGGCAAGCCGGTGGTATTCCGTTTAGCAGACCTTGGCAGCGACAAGACCGAAAGCTATTTACAGATCCATCCGGAGGCCAATCCGGCAATGGGTATGCGCGGCGTTCGATACTTATTATCGCATCCGCAGTATCTGCGCGATCAGCTTCGCGCATTATGCCGTGCTTCGATCTACGGCAATTTACGCATCATGATCCCGATGATCACCTCGTGGGAGGAGATCGTAGCGGTACGTGAGTGGGTCAGCCGTGTCAGACACGAGCTTTTAAGTGAGGGCAAAGCGGTTGCCGACCAGATCATGATCGGTGCAATGATCGAGACCCCGGCTGCGGCTTTATGTGCGGCACAGTTATCGCAGTATGCCGATTTCTTCTCGCTGGGTACCAACGACCTGACCCAATATACCTTAGCGGCCGACCGCCAGACGGTATTTTCGGACAAGACCGAGGTCTCCGAGAATGCGAGCTGGGAACTTGCTTTGAGCAATCCGCGTCATCCGGCGGTATGCCGTTTGATCGAGATGGCAGCTTTGGCGGCAAGCGATGCGTCGATCCCGATCTGTGTGTGTGGTGAGATGGCTTCCGATCCGCAGCTTACTACCTTCTTCAGACAGGTGGGTATCCATGCACTTTCGGTTTCGGGTGCATTATTCGACAATATCGAGTGAATTTTGTCAAATCTTTTGAGCAAATATCCAAAGTTTATTTTCGGTGCAACAAAATGCGGCGGGGATGACACTGTTAGATGGAAGCTCAAAAAAGCAATATAATTTGAAAGAGGAATCAACCTTTATGAAAAAATGGACTGCGTTATTATTAAGCATCATTTTAGCGGCTTCGGCTTGCCTTACCGGCTGCGGCGACAACAATGCCGTCAGCTCTGAGGATGCGGCTGCTTCCGGTGTTGAGAGTGTGATCGAGGAGGCAGAATCTGAGATCGAGGAGACTGAGGAATCCGAAGAAGGCGTTTTGGAGGAATCTTCCGAAGTTGAGATTTCCGAGGAAACTTCTTCTGAAGCAGCTTCTTCCGAGGAGACTTCTTCTGCGGTATCTTCCAAAGAGGAATCTTCCAAAGAAGAATCTTCCAAAGTAACTTCTTCGAAAAAGGAAAGCTCCAAAGAGACTTCTTCCAAAGAAGAATCCTCCAAGGAAACTTCTTCCAAAGAGGTAAGCTCTGCGGTATCTTCTGCCGAGGAGGTATCTTCCGAAGAAACCTCTTCCGCTGTTGAGGAGGAGGCTTCTGCAAGCTGTATGTCGCTGCTTGAGACCGCCATTGACGGTGCCGAGTTACCGGGCATGATGTTCTACGAGCCGAGCATGGGTGATGCAATGATCTCCGAGCTGACCGAGTATTTCTACACCGGTCTGGACGTAAGCGGATTGGAGGATTTCTGTGTGGGTGTACCGATGATGATGGTACATGCATCCGAAGTTGCGATCTTCAAACCGACGGATGCGGCTGCTGCGAAATCCGTTAAAGCGGCGATCGATGCACGCGTTGAAAGCTTAAACAACGTTTGGAGCACCTACTTACCGGATCAGTATGCGCTGGTCGAGGATCACAGAGTCGTGGAAGCGGGCGATTACATCATCTTTGTTGTCGCTGTGGATGCGGACAGAATTGTAAAGCAGTTCAAAGCTGCGCTGTAATGTAAAAGGAGAAAGAAAATGAAAAGAATCACTGCATTATTATTGGCTGTACTGGTACTGACCATGGCTTGCTTTACCGGCTGCGGCAAAGAAGAAGCTACCGTTACCGTTACCGATGCTACCTGCGAGGAGCTGATGATCGCTGCGACCGAAGGCATCGAGCTGCCGGGCATGATGACCTATGATCCGAGCATGGAGGAGGCAATGCTCTCCGAGATGACCGAGTATTTCTACACCGGTCTGGATTTATCCGGTCTGACCGATTTCTATGTCGGCACCCCGATGATGATGGTACATGCAACCGAGATCGCGATCTTCAAACCGGTCGACGCTGCTGCAGCAGAGGCTGTTAAAGCTGCAATCGATGCACGTATCGAAGTGCTCAACAACACTTGGAGCACCTACTTACCGGATCAGTTTGCTCTGGTTGAGGCAAATCAGGTAGTTGAAGCAGGCGGCTGCATCCTCTTCGTTGTTGCTGCAGATGCAGACAAGATCGTTGAGCAGTTCAAAGCTGCACTGTAAGATAAAAATGACAAAGCAGGTTTCCTTTTGAAGGGAACCTGCTTTTTTGTGTTATGGTTTGGAATGGCGGTATTCTGCGGGAGATACGCCGGTATTGGTTTTGAAAAAGTGGCTGAATGCGTAGATATCCGCAAAGCCGAGCAGCTCGGCGATCTGCGCAATACGCAGTTCGTCGGATTGCAGCAGTTTGCGTGCGGCGGCTAAGCGAAGCATATTTTTATACTGCAATGGGGAGCAGCCGATGATCTGATGGAAATACCGCCGCAGCTGTACGGTACTCAGATGACAGAGTTTGGCAAGGTGATCGATCGAAAAGGCTTCGGTGAAATGCTTTTCCAGGTAAGAAATCGCGGGCAGGATGGCCGGGTGATCCTTTTGGGGCGATTCACAAGCCTTAACGCAGGATGAAAGCAGCGCAAGCAGATTGGCGTACCGATTTAAGGCGGTATGCTCGGTGCTTTTTTGGGTCAGCGCATCAAACAGCGGTGCAAGATGCGGCACATCGGTCAGCCAAAGCATCGGCGCATCGGAATATGCGATCGGACATCCGGTCGGTCGGCTGATGACATCCAGTTCGATCTGGGCGGTCTGTGCGGCATAACCGTCCGGCTCTGCGGATACGGTATACTGATACGGGATCGAATCCGGCGGCAGGTAGATGACACTGCCGGCGGGAGCGGTAAAGCTGCCGGATGCAAAATGATAGGTGTAGCTGCCTTTTTTGACAAATAGAAGTCCGGTGTGAACTCTGCGGTCGATTTTATTTTTTAAGATCTGCGGCGTATAGCCAAATGCGAGTACGACCTGTAATGATGCGGTTTCCGGGTCAAAATCGGTAAACGGATTCATAGACATCCCTCCTTTTTCAGCATAGCACAAGAATGGGTGTTTGTCAACAAGATGATCGTTTTTGACAAACGGTGTTCATAATCGACATTGTAAAACACGGTATTCTATGATATAGTTATATCACAAAATACAAAAGGGGGATCGGATATGAAAGCATTACGAGGTACAGCACTGTTCTGCGGCATCGGAAACGGTGTAAAGGAGATGGAAGCGCATCTTGCGCAGGCTGCGAAAGCGGGGATCAATGCGGTATTTTCTTCGCTGCAGTTACCGGAATCAAACAAAGAGGATTTATTGAGAGATTTTCCGAAGATGGCGCAGATCGCGCACCGCTACGGGATGCTTGTCGATGCGGACATCAGCGAGCGCACCGCAAATTTATTCGGATTGGATCTGCACGATTTTGCGGCATTCAAGCAGATGGGTGTGGACATTGCGCGCATGGATTACGGATATTCGGATGAGGCGTTGGTCAAGGCAAGTTTCAATGAGCAGGGGATCATCATCGAACTCAATGCGGTGACGGTGACCGAAGAATGGCTGCAAAAGCTCTGCGATATGGGGATCAACAAGGAACAGATCCATTTTTGTCACAATTACTATCCGATGCGTTACACCGGAATGAGAGTGGAGGAAGTGATCAAAGCCAACGAGGTGATCCACAAATACGGATTCCGAGTTGGCGGATTTGTTCCGTCTCAGACCCACCACCGGATCGGCTGCAGCATCGGTTTGCCGACGCTGGAACGTCACAGAGAGATGGGAATTTTTACTGCGGTGCAGGAGATGTTCTTATACGGTATGGATGATGTGTTCTTCGGCGATGATTTTGCATCCTATGAGGAGATGAAAACGCTTGTCGAAGCGGATGAATCTGTTGTGACCTTCCGTATGCGTCCGTTTGTGGAAGGAAAGCTGACCGAATGGCTGATGGGGCGTGTACTGCGTCAGACCCAGTTTGGACTGGATGATCTGGTACGCTCGCGTTACGATGTCTGCTCTTTTCCGGGTGACCCGGGAGATCCGCTGTCCTGCCGCAGATATCCGGGTGACGTCACGGTGTGCAAGACCGGATTGCTCCGTTATTCGGGCGAGATCGAATTGGTACGCAGACTGCTTCCGAAGGATGATCTGATCGGTCTGATCGGGCGCATCGTGGATGAAGATCTGCCGCTTTTGGAAAGTCTTCAGACCGATAAGCCGTTTCGACTGGTGCGCGATCAATGATGGGATATCTGTTTTTGGGTTTGGCTGTCTTTGCGGGATGTGCGAAGGGATATGCTTCCAAGAAGATCAGCGGAAAGATCGTTACGGCGTATTCGGTTTCCAAGGTAAACTTTATTCGCTGTCTGCTTTGCGTTCTGATCTCGCTTGTACCCTTTTTGTTCTCAAAAGGTAATGCTTATGTAAATTACGGTCTGCTATGGATCCCGGCGTTATCCGGTGCGGCAACCGCCGTATTTCTGGTCATGTGGATGAATGCGGTCAGAGAAGGCGCGTATGTGACGGTGAGTGCGTTTTGCAATGCCGGATTTATCCTGCCGTTGATCGGCGGTATTTTGTTCTGGGGAGAAAAGCTGACCGTCAAATCCGCGGCAGCGGTTTGCATGATGTCGGCAGCCATCGTATTGCTTTGCCGCTACAATCGGAGCATCAAAGAGAAAATTTCGCGCAAGACAGCCGTTTCATTGGTGCTGGTGCTGATCATGCAGGGCAGCTCACAGTTTTTGCAGAAGTTATACATGGTAAAGCAGGGCGATGCGGCGGTATATTCGCTGGTTTGTTTCATCGCTTCGGCGGCGGTGCTCGGGAGTGTTTTACCGTTCATCAAACCCAAAGACGAGCCGTCTGAGCAGATATCGGGGGCGGTATACGGCTATATGGTGCTGATGGCGGCAGCGTTATTTCTCTCGACCTACTGTCAGACACTTGCGGCAGATCGGATGGATGCAATGTTATTGTATCCGCTGCTCAATGTCTTATCGATCTCCTGTTCGGGTATCATGTCGGCTTTGTGTTTTGGCGAGAAGTTTCGCTGGGAGTCGGTTTGCGGCATGGGGATGGCGATGGTCGCGGTTACGATATATATGGGATAACAAACGGGGACTTTGCAAAAAGTCCCCGCTTTTGTTTTATCAATAGCGTTTTTTACGCAGATATGCTATAATGGTTAAAAAGGAGGGATGCAGATGAACAGCTATATCAGAACGCTGCGGCTGCCCGGGGTTCATCAGGAGATCGATTGGTTATGGGGACAGCGTCAGACCTGCTTTTCGGGACATTATCCGTTTAAGATCTTCCCGGACAAGGAATTAAAGCAGGTGGATTTTGCGCCGATCACGTTATTTTACGGCTCCAACGGATCGGGCAAGAGCACACTTTTGAACATCACCGCCGAGCTTGTCAAAGCAAAGCGGCATTCGGTATTCTCGCCGGGTGCGTTCTTTGCGGATTTTCTTGCGATGTGTGAGCTGTCCTGCTATCGATTGCCGGAATGCGAGATCATCACAAGCGACGATGTTTTTGAATATCTGCTTGACATCCGCAGCTTGAATAACGGCATTGACCGGCAGAGAGAGGCGCTGTTTGATGAGTTTGCGACCCGAAAGTACCAAAGTCACCGCCTTGCTTCGCTGGATGACTACGACGATTGGAAGGAAAGTCTGGATGCCAAGCGGATGACCCGGTCGCATTTTGTCAACGAGCGGCTGCGTAAAAACGAGAAAATGGGTTCCAACGGTGAGAGTGCATTTTCGTATTTTATTGAGCGGATCGAGGACGGTAAAGTCTATCTGCTGGATGAGCCGGAGAACAGTTTATCGGTCAGCCGACAGATCGAGCTTTGTACGCATATCCATGATGCGGCGCGTTTTTTCGGCTGTCAGTTTATCATTGCGACCCATTCGCCGATCTTTCTGGGGATGGAGGATGCGCTTATTTACGATCTGGACAGTATCCCGTGCAGGGTGAAGAAATTTGAAGAGCTGGAGAATGTCAGAAGCTGGTTTTTCTTTTTTGAGGAACATCGGGAAAAGTTTTTGTGACAGAGTGCTTTACTTTTACGCTTTTATATGTTAAAATATAATAAAGTACATGCGTATCACAGGGACAGACTTTTTGGATAGTATGATACCTGTCGATCAGAAAGGGCAATTATGGCTTCGAAACAACCGAAAAACAAAGAACTGAATTTTGATTTCCTGTTCCATGCGGTATTATCTTTACAGTCTTTGGAGGAATGTGATGCATTCTTCAAGGATTTATGTACCATTTCCGAGCTGAAGGCAATGTCTCAGCGTTTACAGGTTGCTAAAATGTTAAGCGAGCGTGTTGTATACAGCGACATTGTGACCAAGACCGGTGCGTCCACCGCTACCATCAGCCGCGTCAACCGTTCTCTCAACTACGGTTATGACGGTTACGATGAGGTATTCGAGCGCCTGGATGAGAAGGGCATTCGACCGCCGGCAATTGCGGACGGAGGAAAGAATGAATAACGGTTACGGCGAGTTTGCATATTTTTACGATGAGCTCAACCGCGATTTCCCGTATGAGGAGGTCGCGGATCATTATGATGCGCTGATTAAAAAATTCGGCGCACCGGGCGATATATTACTGGATCTCGGCTGCGGCACCGGTACCTTATCCTTCTTACTGGAGGAAAAAGGATACGATGTTGTGGGTGTGGATGCATCCGAGGAGATGCTCTCCGCAGCACTGGAGAAGAAGATGGATTCCGGCAGCGATGCGCTGTTTTTATGTCAGCGCATGGAGGAGTTGGATATGTTCGGCACGATGGATATCACGGTCAGCTGCTTAGACTGCATCAACCATCTGCCGGATTTAAGTACCGTCAAAGCGGCCTTTGAGAAGGTGCATCTGTTTGCGCATCCGCAGGGCTTATTCATCTTTGACTGCAATACGGTCTATAAGCACCGCAATGTTTTGGCGGGACAGACCTTTGTGTACGAGACCGACGAGGTGTACTGCGTTTGGCAGAATACGCTTGCCAAGGATGATACGGTGCAGATCGATCTGGATATCTTTGCCGCTTCGGAAGACGAGGACGGCATTTACGAGCGTTACGGCGAGAGCTTTACCGAGCGTGCTTATGAGCAGAAGGTGATCGAAAAATTGCTTGCCGAATGCGGATTTGAGCTGCTTGCGGTGTATGACGGATTTACCTTTGATGCGCCGAAAGCGGATTCGCAGCGACTGATGTTTGTTGCAAGAAATGTAAAATAAAGGAATTGGAAGGACTATTGCTATGGGAAGAATTGTCAGAGCGCTGACCGGCGACGCGTCTGCGGTCGTTTGTGTCATTGACTCCACCGATATGGTTGCGGAGATCGCGCGCATCCACAACACCACCCCGACGGTGACCGCTGCTTTGGGCAGACTGGCGACTGCGGGCAGTATGATGGGCTACGGCTTGAAAAATGAGGGTGACGAGATCACCTTAAGAATGAACGGCGGCGGCCCTGCGGGCAACCTGATCGTTGTTACCAACTACGAGGGTGACGTCAAAGCTTATGTTGCAAATCCGGATGCGGATGCACCGGTGAAGGCAAACGGCAAATTGAATGTCAGCGGCGTTGTCGGCAATGCGGGCGGCCTGATCGTGATCAAAGACCTCGGCTTGAAAGAGCCGTATGTCGGCCAGGTGCCGATCGTATCCGGCGAGATCGCTGAGGATATCACCAACTATTATGCAACCAGTGAGCAGACTCCGAACGTCTGCGGATTGGGCGTTTTGGTCAATCCGGACGGCAGTGTCAAGGCTGCCGGCGGTTATCTGATCCAGCTTTTACCGTTTGCGGAGGATGCTGTGATCGATCAGATCGAGAAAAACTATTTAGAATGCGGCAATGTGACCCAGATGCTCGAAAGCGGCATGAGCTTAGAGGATATGGCGCTGAAATTATTGGCCGGCTTAGAGCCGAATCTGTTAGACGAAGGCGAGCCGATGTATGCATGCGACTGCAGCCGTGAGCGTATCGCAAGAGCGCTTTTAAGCATGGGCGAGAAAGAGCTGTGCGAGCTGCGTGACGAGCAGGAGATCACCGAGGTATGCTGTCACTTCTGCGACAAGAAATACCGTTTCACCCGCAGCGACATCACCAATCTGATCAAAGAGGCGAAGGAGTAAGAATATGAAGATCATGGCAGTAGATTACGGTACCTCGCGTACCGGTTTGGCGGTTTGCGACCGCACCGAATTTTTAGCTTCTCCGATCGGCGTCATTCATGACAAGAGCTTCGGCAACACTATGAAAAAGATCGCTGCTGCGGTAGAGGAGTACGATGTCAAACAGGTCATCGTCGGTCATCCGTTAAATATGGACGGCACACAGGGTGAAAAAGCACGTTTATGTGAGAAACTTGCAATTATGCTGCGCGAGATCGTGGATGTTCCGGTTTATTTATGGGATGAGCGTCAGTCCACCATGCAGGCTTCCGTATATCTGGATGAAGCGGGCGTTTTCGGGAAAAAACGTAAAGATGTCATCGATGAGGTTGCAGCTACCGTTATCTTGGAGTCCTACTTAGCATATCGCCGCAATCAGAAAGAGAAGGAAAAAGCACAGGCAGAACAGGCTGCGGAGTGATTCGCAAGCCGATTACTGTGCAATATGTTGCTTGCAACCGCAAAAAAACTTCATAAAATTTCTGTTAATTTATCTAAAAAGACTGGAAATTTAGTGGTTTTTGTGTTATAATAAAAATGTAAGAATCAGACGTACCGTTCGATTGAACGTGCGATGAAATAGCTGCACGCAGTTTATGCGTAGAGCAAGGAGGTTTTTTTATGAAATTGATTTATGCGATCGTATCCAACGATGACAGCAATGCTGTATCCAGTGCTCTGACCAAAGCTGGTTTCTCTGCAACCAAGCTTGCTTCCACCGGTGGTTTTTTACTGTCCGGCAATACCACTTTTATGATTTGTACCGATGACGAGAAAGTCGACGCTGCAATCAAGATCATTGCCTCTAAGAGCAAGAAACGTACCCAGATGATCCCGTCGAGCGCATCCTTCGGCATGTCCGGCGGCTACACCCCGTATCCGGTAGAAGTTACCGTCGGCGGTGCTACCATCTTCGTTACCAACGTTGAGAGATTCGAAAAAATCTAAAAGTAAAATACATAAAGGGCAGACAAACCGTCTGCCCTTTATTTTTGTATCAGCGGTGGCGATCTTTGTGGGATTCCGCGGCATCCTCTTTGAGGACTTCTTTGCGGATGTGGGATTCTTCGTTTTTGATCTCCCAATGGATGAGGAAGGTCAGCGCACCGCGCAGCAGGATGATAGCGCCTAAGATAAACAGCTCGCTGCGTTCACGGACGATAACGGTACGCAGTACCTCGCCGCCGAGTTTGAATTCCAGTGCGAGTGCGATGCCGCGTGCAAGATCAAGCTGGATATGGTCGCCTTTGCGGCGGACCCAGATATAAAGGCTCTTGGCAGCGGTGGCAAGCAGTACGACAACGCCCGCGAATTCAAGCAGCAGGATGCCATATTGTACCAGCAGGTGAAATAAGTGTTCTATCGATTCCAGAAATTCCATGGTGTTGCTCCTTTGGTAAGTGAGATTATGTTATTATCATACCACAGAGTGTGGAAAAATACAAGAGGCTGACGAAAGTCAGCCTCTTTTGCGTTTGTACAGATAGAAAAGCAGGCTTCGCCTGCGGCTATCGTAGGTGCAGATGTTCCGTGTGTTTTGCAAAATCAATGAAAAAGGGGCGAACACAGTTCGCCCCTACATGATATTATTCGAGCATCTAAGGCACCACACCGCCGGTATGAGCGAGCTTTGCTCGCGGCTATCGCAGGTGCATTGGAGGTCCCCGCGCTACGGGAGCGCAGGCTCTGCGCCGCCGGACAATAGCAGGCTTTGCCTGCGGCGGAGAAAGGTGCGTCCTAACTTCCTGCGCTGTGCCACCGGAGGTACTCTGCGTCATATGTCTTGGTGTAGGTGCGAGTAACAAGCTGGAAAGCCTCTCCCTTTGGGAGAGGTGTCATTGC
>JBGUUN010000016.1:0-2010 GCA_045133555.1 Oscillospiraceae bacterium | reverse complement strand
AATGTCCTATCGGATTGATTTTAGTATACCGCAAAGATATTGTCTTTTTTTACGGTTTCTGTGTCCGATTTGTGAATTTTAGCACTCGTTTCGATCGAGTGCTAACAATATCCATAGGATTGGTATCAAAAACATGACAATTCGGAATATTCCTTGTTTTTTCGCACCAATATGTTATAATGAAGTTAGGAAACCAACCAATATCCAATCAACGAAAGGAGATATCCGTATGAAACATATCAGTAAAATCATCTGCATCATCCTGTGTATGACTCTGCTCACCGGCTGTCATCCCGCTGCAGAGACATTTGAGTTTCCGTCCTTTACCGATGACACGTTGGGAATCCGACTGTTATCTGCCGACCTGTCGCTCTCTGCCGTCGGACAGATGACCTGCGGTGAAAAGGATATCATCCTGACCGAACGGGTTCTCAACGGAAATTCCATCCCGACCGATGGCGGATATCGCTATACCGTTTCCGAGACTTTGCCGGGATTGGAAGAAGTTTATTCTACTTACCGAGAAACCGCTGAAATTCAGGGGATCCTGCTCTACCATGGCTTTGGTTATCTGGTGATCGAACAAGATAATATCCAGTCTTTGATCCCAATCTCACCTAATACCGAATCGACCGATATGATGACCGCATCGGAGTTTATCGAAAAGGCAAAAGCCTATCAGCAATCCCACTCGGATATCCTGTCCGGCGGAAACGGATTAGAATGAATCTCTGCCCTATCCAAATTTTGTTTGGATAGGGCTTTTTCTTTGCCTTAAAATATGCTATAATACCCATAGAAAGATATTTCTTTTCGGAGGAAATGAATATGAATCAGATCAACATTCGCTTAGGTGCGGGCAAAGGTGCCGTATCTGCCGACATTTACGGTCAGTTTATCGAGCACCTCGGCGACTGCATTTACGGCGGTGTATACGATGCAAACAGTCCGCTTTCGGACGAGAAAAACATTCGACTGGATGTTTTGGAAAAGGTTAAAAAACTCGCTCCGCCGATCTTGCGTTTCCCGGGCGGTACGGTCATGTGCATCTACCATTGGGAGGATGCCATCGGCCCGATCGAGCAGCGAAAGAAACGTAAAAATATCATCTGGGGCGGTGTACTTGACCCGGCATTCGGTACCGCGGAATTTGTTGAGTACTGCAGACGCGTCGGTGCCGAGCCGATGATCTGTGTCAATATGGCTTCCGGTACACCGGAAGAAGCCGGCAACTGGGTACAATACTGCAACGCAGACGATGACAGCTACTATGCAAATCTTCGCCGCAGCCATGGCTACAAAGAGCCGTTTAATGTCAAATACTGGTGCATCGGCAACGAGTGCTATGCCGAGCCGGATATCGGCTTACAGCACGATGTTGACCGCTATATCCGCGAAGCAAGAGAGTTTATCAAATTCATGAAGCTCTCGGATAAATCCATCAAGACCGTCATCGTCGGCTCAGACAACAATGAAGCATGGAACAAACCGGTACTCGATGCCATCGGTGACATGACCGATTATCTGTCCTTCCACTACTATGCAGCAGAGGGAGATATGGGATTATACGGTCCGTTTGCGGGTGAGAAACAGTATTTAGCTACCGTTGAAAAACTCGATGCGCTGTTGGATACCTATCCGGAAAAACCGTTGCATTTCAATCAGTGGTATCGTTTCCCGCCAAGACAGGACAAGATCAAGCTGATGATCGATGAGTGGAACATCTGGCAGTATCAGGATGACGGTATCTACGGTCTGCATATGCACTATGACTGGCGCGATGCGGTCTGGGTATCCTCGATGTTAAATAACTTCATCGCAGATGAGCATATCGCAGGCTGCAATATGGCACAGCTTTGCAACATCATCGCACCGATCGTTGCCACCAAAGACGGCTGCTTTGCACAAACCATCTTTACCCCATGTGCAGTCTATCGCAACACCATGTACGGTGAACGTCTGGATACGGTCATTGAGGGACAGTATCCTTTAGACGGCGGAAAAGCCGGT
>JBGUUN010000015.1:0-6945 GCA_045133555.1 Oscillospiraceae bacterium | reverse complement strand
TAGTATGCGGCATCGTTTCCGGTGCAGACGGTCTCTTCGTACGGATCGGCATACTGCTCGTCAAATAACTGCAGGTCGCGGATACGCAGACCGTTTTCATCGGAATAGAGGTTGATGCGATAACGTTTGCTGCAGTACCAAGCACTCTTTTTATTCGGATCATCATAAGCGCTGTGTGCGGTGATGGTGGATGCCGGGGTCAGCGGATAGCTTTCTTTATACCATCTACCGGTTTCTCCAAGGGTCTCAATGGTGAGTTTTCCGGCATCGGAAAGTGCTTTGAATTTTGCAAACTGATCGTTTAAGCCATCTTTGATTTTTGCCCAACCGAAGGAGTTTTCCTGACCTGCCTGAGCGTAGGAGAAGGAGAGACATTCGCCGTTGTAGTTTTCTTTTAAGTACCAGTCTACCCATTTCGGGTTACCGCCGCCGCCCTTTGCGGTATACGCCGGCTCAAGGGTGATGACCTCCTGTACTCTACGGGCACCTTCGGAAACGGTCATGCCGAAGTCATACTGGTAGACGTGGTCCGAACCGAGCATACGGAATAACGGGATGTTGATCTGATTTTCTTTGTTCTGTGCCGGCAGGAAAACATTTTTCTTTGCAGGATAGTAGCCCTGACCGTAATAGCCGCCCCAGAGGGTATAACCGTCGGTGCCGTACTGCTCTTTACAGTTGCAAAGTGCGTCCAGACCGTATTTAGCTTCAATGTGGCGGATGGTATGGGTATCATAAAACCAGGAACCCATCGAGCGCGGATAATAGCCGAACACCTCTTTGAATTTACGGAAGGCTTCATCGATCAGCATTTCACGCTGTTCTTTGGTATATCCGACCGGGAAATCGCAAAAACAACGCGGGTCCCATAACAGTTCGGAGGTCCAAGGTAAGCCGCATGCCTCACAGAGCGGTCTCGGGATCTCGTACCATAAACCGATCTCGTAGCGATTTGGATCCAAAGCCTTCATCAGGTTGATATATTCCGGCGTCAGCAGTGCATCGTACTGCAGCAGAAAGGTCGCTTTGAAACCGTAACGGTCGATGAGCTTGATCTGCTCTTCGATCGGCTCAACAATACTGAAGGAGGCACGATGTTCGACACTGCGGATAAATGTGATGATGTTGACAATGTTTCTTTGCGTCATGACAGTCTCTCCTTTGAGAAGATTATTTTAACATCTGACCGGTTTCTGCATTGATGACTTCAATAAATGCCGGGATCAGCTGTTTTTTGCGGGATACTACTTTTTCCAAGAGTGCGACACCGTTTTCCGGATAGCAGCCGAAGGATTCTTTGACCAGCACATCCGATCCTTCACCGCAGCACATCAGCATGGTATTTTCTTCGATGATGTTGGTGAGCATGAAGAACATCATATGCAGTCCGTGCTCTTTATAGGAACGTTCGAGATACGGTGCGATGGTCTTGCGCAGGGCTTCCAGTTCATCCTTGCTCATCGAGTTGATCTGACCGACGCCGAAGGTGATGCCGTTGAATTCAAATTTCTTATAGTCCTGATAGAAGATCTCTTCCGGTGTTTTTTCTTTTAAGTTGCTGCCGGCGGTGAACATCTCGATGCCGTATTCATTGCAGTCTACACCGGCGATCTTGGAAAGTTCTTCGGCGGCAAAACGGTCGAGAATGGTGCAGGTCGGCGAGCGGAACAGCAAGGTATCCGACAGGATCGCACTGCACAGCAGTCCTGCGATATGTTTTGGGATCGCCACATCCTTTTCGCGGTACATCTGATAGACGATGGTCGCGGTGCAGCCGACCGGCTCGTTTCGGAAATAAACCGGAGACATGGTTTCCAGCGAACCGATGCGGTGGTGGTCGATGACCTCTAAAATTTCAGCATCACGGATGTTGTCGATCGCTTGGCTGAATTCATTGTGATCTACCAAAACGACGCCGCGTTTGTGGATACCGAGCAGGTTTCTGCGGGAGATCATACCGACATAAGTACCGTCTTTTTCCAGTACCGGGAAGTCACGGATACGGGTCTGCTGCATGACATCTTTGATATTGTCGGTGTAATCGGTCGGCAGGAAGGTCAACAGATTTTTCCGACGCATGAAAGCTGCAACCGGCATACTCTGGTTGATCTGACGGGCTACGGTATAGGTATCAAGCGGTGTGACGATAACGGTACAGTTATTTTCCGCTGCGATCTTGCAGATGGACTTTGCAACCGGTGCATCCAGGCAGATCAAAATACAGCCTGCACCGGATTCGATCGCAGAAAGCTGCGACTCATAGCGGTTGCCGGTGATGACCATATCACCCGGCTGGATGTAGTTTTCCATGACATCCGGATTTGCCGCGGAGATCAAAACATTACCGTTTTCAAAAATGGCATTTTCATCACCGACTACCATTTTTGCCTCAAGGGTCTCCAGAATATTGCGGTACGGTGTTTTGGCCTTGGAGAGGATGGTGCTGTCCTGTTCCTCCATGTAAGAGGTGGCAATATCGTTGATGGTGATGATGCCTTCCAGACGGTTCTTACCGTCAACGATCGGCAGGGTGACAGCGTTGAGTTCTGCCATCAAGTTCCAGGCTTTTTTCATCGAAAGCTGATTGGATACACCGTTGATGTGCCTGATTTCCATATCACGCACGCGGGTGCCGATGTTGTTGAGATAAACCGGGCGATTGGCATGGAATTTTTTGAGGACGTATTCGGTTTCCGGATTCAGCTGTCCGGCACGGGCTGCTACATAAAAGTTCCCGTTCCGGTCGGTCTTGTTTTTAAGGTCTGCTGTTGCAATGGCAGAACAAATGGAGTCAGTATCCGGGTTACGATGACCTATTACATATATTTTTCGTTTTTCCGGCATAACGGTTCATCCTTTCTATTCTTTTCTATGATGGTTTATGATTCCATTATAGCACATTTTGGACTTCTGCGAAAGACTATTTTCACCATTTTCAAAGAATCTTAACACAACTTTACATCCGGTGTAAAAAATAAAGGAGTTTTACTGATTTTTGCGGCAGATGCAGACAGGAATCAGCCATTCCTCCACACTTTTTCTGTCATCTTGTCCGGGGGTGTCAAGTTGTGGTATGATATGTGTAAAGATAATATCCACATAAAGGAGCAAAGGAATGGAGCAAGAAAAGAAAAGCTTTTTTACAAAACTGAAAGCCTTTTTACACAAAAAGGACATTGTATTTTCCGCTAAGCGTTACGGTATCGATGCGCTAGGTGCTATGGCACAGGGACTGTTTGCCTCGCTGCTGATCGGCACGATTATCGCGACATTGGGACAGCAGTTACATATCCCACTGCTTGAGACCCTCGGCGGCTATGCCAAGGCGGTCACCGGACCGGCAATGGCATGTGCGATCGGATATGCGCTCAAATGTCCGCCGCTTGTGCTGTTTTCGCTGATCGCGGTCGGCGGTGCGGCAAATGAACTGGGTGGTGCGGGCGGACCGCTTGCGGTGTTTGTCATCACCATTTTTGCAGCGGAATTCGGTAAACTGGTTTCCAAAGAGACAAAGGTCGATATCATCGTCACGCCGAGCGTGACCATCGGTGTGGGTGTCCTGCTCTCGATGTGGTGGGCACCGGCGATCGGTACTGCGGCAAGTGCGGTGGGCAATGCGATCATGTGGGCAACCGAATTACAGCCGCTTTTGATGGGCATTTTGGTATCGGTGATCGTGGGCATCTGTCTGACCTTACCGATCTCGAGTGCGGCGATCTGTGCAGCATTATCTCTGACCGGATTGGCAGGCGGTGCTGCGGTAGCGGGCTGCTGTGCGCAGATGGTCGGATTTGCGGTGATGAGCTTTTATGAGAACAAATGGGGCGGCCTGGTGGCACAGGGCATCGGCACCTCGATGCTGCAGATGGGCAACATCGTGAAAAATCCGCGCATCTGGATCCCGACCATCTTAACGAGTGCGATCACCGGTCCGCTTGCTACCTGTGTATTCGGACTGCAGATGAACGGTGCGGCGGTATCCTCCGGTATGGGAACCTGCGGTCTTGTCGGTCAGATCGGTGTATATACCGGTTGGCTGAGTGACATTGCAGCGGGATTAAAGGTCGGTATTACCGCGATGGACTGGATCGGACTGATCTTGATCTGTTTTGTCCTGCCGGCTGTATTGACGCAGGTGTTCAGCCTGATCTTACGTAAGATCGGCTGGATCAAACCGGGTGATCTGAAATTAGATCTATAAGAAAACCGCTTATATATTTTTGCGACCCGACCGGGGCCTATTCCCGGTCGGATTTTTTTGAAAAAAGGAAAGTTTTTTTCGAAAAAAGGCTTGACTTTTCCAAGATTTCTGTTATAATAAAGAGGATGCGCATTTGGCGTGTCTCTTTGCCATACTCATGTCAGAAGTATGGCCTAATGTCCAAAAGGAGGTGCTAATCATGGCAAAATTAACTGGCAGCTACGAGGCTATCATCGTTACTTCTTTAAAGAACGGTGAAGAGCAGGCAAAATCTCTGGTGGAGAAATTCTCTGCTATGATCTCTGAGAATGGTACTCTCGAGAGCGTAAACGAGTGGGGTAAACGCAGACTGGCTTACCCGATCAATTACGAGAACGATGGTTACTATGCAGTTTACACTTTCACCGCTGCTCCGGAATTCCCGGCTGAGCTGAACCGTGTAATGGGTATTACCGAAGGCGTTCTGCGTTCTATCATCGTAAACAAATAAGATAATAGAGCAGAACAAAGAAAAAGGGGTGTAAAATCGAATGATTAACCGTATCGTGCTTATGGGTCGCTTAACCGCAGATCCGGAATACAGACAGACTCCGAATGGTGTTGCGGTTGCAACTTTTTCGATTGCTGTGGATCGCAATTTCACTGCCAAAGGTCAGGAAAAACAGACCGACTTCATTCCGTGCGTAGCATGGAGAACGACCGCTGATTTCATCAGCCGTTATTTCCAGAAGGGCAGCATGATTGCAGTTGACGGTTCTCTGCAGACCAGAAAATACACCGACAAACAGGGCGCTTCCCGCACCGCGTTTGAGGTTGTGATCGACCAGGTTTCCTTTACCGGAAGCAAGGCCGAAACCGGTGCTACCGGTGGGTCTAACTATTACAGTGGCAATGCGCCGCAGCGTACCGCACCGCAGTACAATTCCGCACCTGCACCGAAGACCAGCTTCGCTGAGCCGCCGCAGGGTGGAAAAGCTTTTGAGATCGGCGATTTCGGCGATTTCGAAGAGCTGGACAATGACGACGGATTACCGTTCTAAGATGAGATTACAAATCCTGTAAGGAGGGAAACCAGAGATGGAGAGAGAAAGAACTAACAACGCTAGACCGAACAGACGTCCGCGCAGAAAAGTTTGCGCATTCTGTGAAGCAAAAGCTACTTCTATCGATTTCAAAGATATCGACAAACTGAAAAGATACATGACCGAGAGAGCTAAAATCGTTCCGCGTCGTGTAACCGGTACCTGCGCTAAACATCAGCGTGATCTGACCACCGCTATCAAACGCGCAAGATACGTTGCATTACTGCCGTACGTTAAAGACTAATCTTCGATTAGCTTCTAGACTAATCTTTGACTGACAGCGTAAAGCGTCAAAAGAAACATGAGAGCGTGTATTCCAAACGGAGTACACGCTTTTTTGTATGCCAAAAACGGCCCTCAGGAGTTGAGAGCCGTTTTTTATTTCAGATGCGGAAAGGGGAGGAAGGGACTCGGTTCGTCTTTGAAGTCGCCGATGAGTTTTTCCATCCAGACCATACTGTACCAGCGATCGAATTTATATCCGCAGCGGATAAATTCGCCGATCATGCGGTATCCCATGCGTTCATGGAAGCGCACGCTGTCGAAATTTAAGTATTGATCTTCCATCCGCTCCAAAGTCGGCAGACCGCCGTAATCCGGTGTCAGCTCGTTGATTTTCGGCGGGTAAGCGATGCAGGCGTAGAGGTTATAAACATTCTGCTGCTGCAGGCAGGCTTCGAGGGATTCATAAAGCTGTCGGCCCAGTCCCGCACGCTGCATCTGCGGTTTGACGTAGACGGTGACCTCGACCGAATGGGAGTATGCCTCGCGGCTATGGAAGGCGGAAGCATAGGAATAGCCGATGATCTGTCCATCTTCTTCCGCAACCAGATACGGGTATTTTTGCAAGGTGTTTTCAATGCGTGCGGTAAATTCCTCCAGGGTCGGTACCTTACATTCAAAGGTGATGGCGGTGTTTTCGACATAGTATGCGTAGATGTCGAGAATCTGCTTTGCATCCGCCGGCGTTGCAAGGCGGATCTGATAAATTTGCGAAGTCGGTAACATAGTGCTCCTTTGAAAACAGGCAGACGGTTTCCCATCTGCCTGAATGTTTGACATTAGAACGAAACGATGTTGAAATCTTCATCAAAGAAGGTGAAGTCAGCATCGAAGCCTGCTTCGACCTTACCTTTTTCGATGAGATTCATGACCTTAGCCGGGACCTCGGTCAGCATTTTAACGGTATCGGCCAGCGGAATGCCTGCGGCAACGGTGCGGCGCAGCAGTACATCGGTGGTTGCGATGCTGCCTGCGAATGCGCTGCGGTCAGCCAGTTTTGCAACGCCGTCCTCGATGAAGTACGGAACGTTTGCGGTACCGCTCATGGTTTTCGGGATCTCGGTCATGCCTGCGTGACGGATCGCATCGGTGATCAGGCATACTTTATCGCTGCCTTTGCACTTAACGATCAGGCGCATCAATTCCGGCGGCAGGTGGCAGCCGTCTGCGATCGCTTCAACATGGATATCGTCCAGCAGATAGGCGGTCTCGATGATACCGAGGTGTCTGAATCCGCCGTGACGGGTGATGGTCGAGGTGCAGGAGTACAGGTGGGTGATCAGGTTGCAGCCATGCTCGGATGCGTATTTGACCACATCGTACTCTGCTGCGGAGTGACCGATCGAAGCAACGATGCCGTTGTCGTTGAGTGCCTGTAAG
>JBGUUN010000014.1:0-2437 GCA_045133555.1 Oscillospiraceae bacterium | reverse complement strand
AAAATATTTCCCCATTTTTTCCTACCTCTCTGGAAGGGGGGATGCGGATCCACTGCGTGGGATCCTTACCCCCGTTTTTAGTTTTTTCCTACCTTTGTGGAAGGGTCATTTTTCGCGGAAAAATGACCGTTTTCTGTTTGTGCGAAGTTGATGATACGTTTGTAGGGGCTGGCGCCCTCGACAGCCCGTCGCGAAGCGTTTTTTCCTACCTTTGTGTAAGGGGGGATTCACCCACTGCGTGGGGTTCACCCCCGTTTTCAGTTTGTACAAAATCGATGATACGTTTGTAGGGGCTGGCGCCCTCGACAGCCCGTCGCGAAGTGTTTCTACCATAATTCACACCGCAAGGTGTGACCGCATTTGCCGACAGGCAACCTCATTGCGGCGATAGCCGCCATCATTGTTTTGCGTGAGGCAAAACACCTCATTGATGCATCGGGACGATGCATCACGGACTGACCAGTTCCTCGATCAGCTCTTTGGTCAGCGGTGCACCGTACTCGGTCGCTGCATATGCTTCCGCAAACGCACAGCCCTCCGGCACCAGCTGAGGGAAACGTTCAACCGCACGGCGCGGACGGTTTCTGTGCTGCTCTTTTAAGATCGCGGTTTTCTCCTCAAAGGTCGCTGCATTTAAGACCGGCTCGTTGTGGTCGATCCACGGCAGCCACTCGTAATACTGCGATACATGGCATAAAGAACCTTCGATGCGTTGTTCCACAACGTCATCGATCGGCACGCAGAAATCAGCCTTAAACGGCTCCGGATGGGTGAAGCTGTCCATCATCGATAAGATGACCGGGTTCTTGCGCATCGCCGGGATCTCAGGACAGTACAGCGGTACACCTACCATATAAGCGCAGTCCATGACCAGCTGACCGGTCGCACGGTGATCCGGATGATAGTCACAGCAGCGATGGGTGATGATAATATCCGGATTGCCCTCGCGGATCTCTTTCATCACCATTGCACGGGTGGTTAAATTCACTTCCAGTCTTGCGTCCGGATTCGGTAAAATGTGGTACTCGACTCCCATCTTCTGCGCTACCGCACGGCATTCGCCCGCACGGCGCTCGATCAGATCTTTTTCGTTCATTTCGTGATGTCCCGCACCGCCGTCGGTCATCGAAACATAGGTCACTTTATGTCCCTTGCGGATCATACGAAGTGCCAGACCGCCGCAGTAATCCGGATCGTCCGGATGCGCACCGATCACCATAATGTGTAACTTTTCCATAATATCCTCCTCATCTGTACTTTATAAATACCGTCATGTCACGTTCCTCTCGGTCGGTGAATCCATGATACGGGATAAAGGTCATTTTGCTTAAAAATACATATATTCGTGTTCCAGACCGTAATTAAACGATTCGTCCAGCAATGCATGCAAGCTCTCGATCTTGCAGTCCTCGGTCAGCATATTGCCAAGCGTCAGTAAGAATCTGCCGCTGAAACGATCGTATGCATCGATCATAAAGCGTACCTCGCGTCTGACATCCTCCGGCGTACCGTACGGAATGGTACGCTGTACATCAAAGCCTGCCCAGAAGCAGATCTTATCCCCGTATTGATCCGCGATCTTGCGCTCATCCATGGTATATTTCTGGATCGGATGCAAAACATCCAGACCGATCTCGATGAATTCCGGGATGAACGGCTCGATATTGCCGCAGGTATGCAGCCAGAACTCCAGTCCGTTTGCGTGGGCGCAGTCGATGATGCGTTTATAGTACGGCTTGAAGAATTCTCTGAACATCTCCAGCGAGAAAAACGGTCCGTTCTGGGTGCCGATATCATCGGAGGTGAGAATACCGTCCACCTTGCCCTCTTTTGCCGCACGTTCGATCACACGGCAGTAGAAATTCGTCAGCGCGTCAAACAGCTTATGGATCTCCTCCGGGTACTCATACAGATCGATGAGTGCGTTCTCCATACCGCGCAAGCCCCACAAACGCTCAAAGAAGCTGGTCCACCAGCAAGCAAGCAGATAATGATCCTCCTCGCATTCCGGGCGGTTTGCAAACATGCGCGGGTCGTTCGGATCCGGGAAGTTTGCGATGATCTCATCCAACTGATCCCAATCCGCGATCGCGCAGTTGGTATCGTAGCCGTGCTGTTCGGTCGACGGCGGGGTCGGCGTGAACGAGAACGGGTCGTTTGGGTCAACACGGTAGTTGTCCGGCATCACAAACTGCCAGCGCAGGATATCGTTTGGGTATGCATCCAGCATATCGCGTGCCTGCTGCTCAAATTCGCCGAAGCGCTCCTCCTCGATCCAGAAGCGGTACATCATCGGGATGCGCTCACCTCTGCCCTTACCTGCAATGATATTTTTCAGTTCCTGTTTCGGAAAATATTTCCCCATTTTTTCCTACCTCTCTGGAAGGGGGGATGCGGATCCACTGCGTGGGATCCTTACCCCCGTTTTTAGTTTTTT
>JBGUUN010000013.1:0-4065 GCA_045133555.1 Oscillospiraceae bacterium | reverse complement strand
GTTTTCGTGTTTCATAATAAAATCCCCTTTTTTTGATTATTTTGAAAAGATAAAGTCTTTTGTTAAGCCGATGTTGTGCGTTTCGATTGATTGGATGCCAAGTGACAAAGCCGGTGAATCCGTTTGCAGCCGGTAATCGTGATTTGCCGCATCGACAAACAGCGGATCTGCCATGATGCTGTTTGCATCATAGCGATTGATATTCTTCGGATGCGCTTTCCACTCCTCAAATGTCAAAAGCCGATCTTCTATCCGAAACAGTGCCGTGCCTGCCGCATTGAAATACAGATTTTGATCCATCTCACGCAGCGAAGTCAGTGAAGGTGTGCCGGTCATATTTGAACTGTCGGAAAAGTACAGCATGGTACGATCTCCCGTGCCATCCGGCTGATGTGAGCCGTCGTCATGAAGCGTTCCGCCGACAGCGGAATAGACGATGTTATGTGCAAAGACCGAATCTCCCGCCGGACAGATATACGGCATGATATCCGCTGCACCGCTTTTTGCATATCCGACGTCAAAGACATTGTTGACTACATAATTGTTGATGCTCTTGATGAAGATCCCCGCATTGACCGAAACCGCATTTTCATCGTAGATGATATTATTGGTCACCGTCGTATGATGCGCCGCATCGTCAAGGAAAATGCTGTGACCGCGCCAATTTTCGGTTGCAATGCCGCGGTATGCGTTGTAGATGATATTGTGGTCGATCAGATTCTCTCGACCCATACCCCAGCCTTCAATACCACCGCCGTCGCCTGAGCGGATACCGGTATTGCCGATACGGTTATAGGCGATTTTATTTTTGGTGGTCTGATTGTATTTCCAATGGTCTTCAAAAGCCACATCACTCAAACCGTTATCTGCGAATACGCCGTAGCGCATACCTTTGAGTGAAATACCGTAGCGCGGTACATTGGCAATATCGTTGTGCGTGATCTCATTCTCGCCGCTGTTGATCAGGTAAATGCCGGCACCGTGACCGACATATGCACCGACATCGCGAATGCGGTTGTTGGTAATGAGATTATGATGGCTGCAGTAGTTTAAGCTACCCGGATTTTCACCGATGAGAAAGATGCCGGCATAACCTGCTTGCACGATATCGTTGCCGCTTACCGTGTTATACTGCGCATATCCACTTAATACCACGCCGATGTAACCCGCGTGATCCATCCGGCAATTTCTGACTGTGACATTCTTTGTATGTTTTAAGGTCACCATGCCTTTGAGGTTGCAGTCGTACTCGGCTAAGATGTTGTTATGTCTGGCATGCGCGGCAAGATTCTCGCCGAATGCGGTCATCTCCATCAGTAAGCCTTCGATCACAATATTTTTGACCGGTCTGTCATGCGTACCGTTCAGGAAAAAGATGCTTTGCGTCAAACCCGCAATGATTTCATCACTTGCAAGAGTGGTCGGATCCTGCGGTTTATAGTACAATCTTTTGTTTTCGATCGCCCAATCCCCGTCTTTGCAAATGTATTCCTTTGCACCCTGCAGGCATTGTAGCGGATGGCTAAACGGTGACTGCGGTAAATCGGTGACAACTTCGCCGTTTTCGATCTTTGCTTTTAATATCTCGCCAAACCAACTGGTCACACTGCCGTAGACCGCCTGCAGATGTGTTGGGTCTTTGACCGATACGTTTTGCCATTCTTCGCATTTGGCATTGGCAAGGCGTTTTTTATTACGATACAAAGCATAAAAATCACCGATAGCGCTGATATCTGCAGATACCAGCCCGTTTTCGTCGGGATCGCTCCAATTTCGGATCGGTACACCGCCGATGATACGGACAGTTTCATGATTATAATTGGTGTAATGTACACGGCAATGGTCGTCACAGTCCTCTGCCTCGATCACGACCGCCTGCGTCAAATAATACGTTCCTTCACGCAGCAGGATATAAGCATCCTCAGTCAGCTCATTTTGAGCGATGCAGCGGCGAATGCGCTGCTGTGCCGCCTTGATACTTGCAAACGGCTGTCCGATCGAACCGTTTCCGTCGGTATCCGAACCGCTTGGCGCAACAAATAGTTTGATCATCTTAACATTTCCCCATCTGAGTTTATGCTTCGGTAACGGATTTACCGCAGATATGCTCAACACATAGTTTTAACAGCAAGGTCTGTGAGGTATGATTTTGCAGTTCAAAATCAATATAGCTTTCGTCATCGGTAAACTTATAGCATAGTTTTTTGGTGATCGTCTTGATTCGCTCCCTGTCATCGATCACCTGCATCCGACCGAACACGATCACGCTCTCGACATGAAATGCCCATTCTCCATCCGAACGCACACCGTTATTATAGACACAGTAACTGACCTTATCGCATTTTTGTAATGCTTCCAGGCGATGGCCTTCTTTTCCGCAATGGAAATACAGATTGCCGTCGGATTCCTCATACCAATGGTTCATCGGCATACCGTATGGGTAACCGTCATCTCCGCATACCGACAATACGCCGCGGGTCTCGTTCTTTAATAATTTAATACAGTGCTTTGCTTCAAGCCGTTGTTTCTTTCTTGTTAGTTCACGAAACATGGGATGTTCTCCTTTATCCATCACAGTCTGCTCAGATCGTAGATATCCTGTTTCAGTTCTCGAAAACCGTACGGTACATTCCCGTTTGTACAAAGCTTCTTCTCATATTCGGACAGTGAACTGCCGTATAAAAAGGCTTTTTGATCCGTAGTCGGTACGAATTTGAGATAGGCGTTGACCGTCGCATGGTACTTTGGCATATGCAGCAGCTCGGAAGCGGTCATCTTCCATTCTGCAAAGGAAAGGTCTTTGGCATCGATATAGTCAAATTCGGAATTTTTTGACAGTTCTTCGCGCACTTCCATTAAGATACGTCCCAAATAGTTGTCGCCTTTCCAAAATGCGGTATTTACGGCATTTGGGTCATCGATCGCAACGCCGATACCCCAAATCAAATCCTTACCGGATGCTTCCGCAAGCACTCTGTTTCCCGTTGCCAGCAGTTTTTCACGGATATCTGTATTTTGTGAGAATTTGGCACGGATACCGCGTTTTACAATGGTATAGGAGACCTCTTTCCAAAGGTCTTTATTAAATTTAGGCATATAGCTTTTGCCGTACTGTTTGGCTTTGCTTGCTGTATTGCAGGCAAGGATCTTATCAGCGAGCTCTTTTTCTCCGAAAACCGATGCTTTGTGGTACATCATAAAATGCTCCGTCGACGGATAACGGATTCCGGCATACTCAAATTCTGCATGATACCAATTGCTCATGCAGCCGTTTTCTTCATATTCATGATAAAAGCATAAAACATTTGACATCTGTTTCACCTCTGCTAACGTATTCTACCTGTTATCATTATATCTCTTACCGCTTCAAAAATCAACCATAAGCGAATATGTTTCCCATATTTTCATTTGATGTGTGGCTGAATCCGTAAGTTTTTCATGAATCTGTCTGTTAGGATGTGGGTTTGAGCTTTGCATTTCCCTGCAAAATGTGCTATAATATAGGAAATACAAAAGAAAGAAGGTCGTGATCGGTATTCCGTTGCGGCTTTGAGGTTTGCTGATGAGTAAGAAATTATCCAAAGATTTCACCACGGGCAGTATACCAAAGCAATTATTCTGGTTTATGCTCCCGTTTATGGCTTCCAATGCACTGCAGGTATTATACGGCACCATTGATATGATCATTGTCGGTCAGTATGTCGGTACTGCAGGAATTTCGGCGGTGTCACAGAGTACTTTGATCTTAAACTTTGCGACGATGGTCTGCTTAGGCTTTGCAAATGCGGGTCAGGTGCTGGTTTCACAGGCAATCGGTGCGGGGAAACATAAAGAAACTAACAGCATCATCGGTACATTATTTACCATCATTATTGCTATGGGATTGTTTTTCTCGGTAATCGTTTTATTATTGAGAGATCCGATCATGAAAATCATGAATATCCCGCAGGAATCTTATGCCATGGCGATCGATTATCTGGTCATCTGCGGTGCGGGTCTTGCATTTACCGCAGGATATAACATGGTTGCCGCCGTTTTGCGCGGTATGGGTGATTCCAAACGTCC
>JBGUUN010000012.1:0-2844 GCA_045133555.1 Oscillospiraceae bacterium | reverse complement strand
GAATATTGGGAACGAACCCTGATCGAGGTGCTGCCTGAGGAGTATCAGAACGGCGCATACTGGGCTACAGCAACCGGATGGGTGATGTACTGTCTGTATCAAGAACAGCCGCAGCTTGCCGCACAGATGCTCTCAGAGGTCTTGGACTGCTTTGAGGCAGAGGGTTCGTTTGAATGTGTGAATGAAGGCTACCGTAAGCTTAACAGCTTTGTGGTCAGCGCTACCAACGTCTACGGCGGTCTGATGCGCATTTTGGAGGAACAGGATGAAACGCTGTAAATGGTGTTGTGATGACGGACTGCTGCAGGCATATCACGATGCGGAGTGGGGCATCCCGCTGCACGATGATACCATGCTGTTTGAATTTCTGTCATTAGAGGTCATGCAATGCGGTTTGAACTGGATGATGATGCTCAAAAAGCGGGCGATCTTCCGTCAATGCTTTGCAGATTTTGATTTTGAAAAAATCGCATCTTTTGACGAAACCGATGTACAAAGAATCATGGAAATACCCGGGATGATCCGTTCGGAGAGAAAGATCAAAGCGATCATCCACAATGCGGTCAGGTATCGGGAGATCCGTACAGAGTTCGGTAGTTTCGATGCGTATCTTTGGCGTTTTACCGATGGGGAAGTATATTGCTATCCCAGACATCAGCAGGGAGAATGGGTGGCAAAGAATGCCCTTTCCGACCGTATCAGCGCAGATTTGAAAAAGCGCGGATTTAAATTCGTGGGATCGGTCACGGTCTATTCGTTTCTGCAGGCTTGCGGCATGATCAACGATCATGAGCCGGAGTGTTTTTTATATGAGCGGATGCTCAACAACGAAAAACTGCGTTATATCGAAGATGAGATATAAAAAATCGCCCCTTTACCGTTGCGGTAAAGGGGCGATACTTATTTACAGATCAGAGATTCAAAAATCAGAAGCCCATTTTCTCTTTGAAGTCTACTGCGCAAGCTTTGTAGTCTGCGGTAGCATCTTCAACAGTAGCACCCTGGGTGGTGTAGTAAGCTTTGATCTTCGGCTCGGTGCCGGACGGACGCAGAACAACCTGTGCATTGTCGGATAAGAAGAAGGACAATACGTTGGATTTCGGCAGGTCGATCGGGGTCTTTTCGCCGGTAGCAACGTCTAAGGAAACCTGAGTACCGTAGTCGTTGAATTTAACCAGTTTGTGGCCACCGATGGTCTGCGGCGGGTTGTTGCGCAGATCGTCCATGATCTCGTTCATACGCTGCATACCAGCGGAACCTTCACAGGTGAAGCTTTCCTGTTTGTGCAGATATACGCCGTATTTCTCGTAGATGCCGTTTAATACATCCAGTAAGGATTTACCCTGGTTTTTGTAGAATGCAGCCATCTCACAGATGAGCATGGAAGCAACAACAGCATCTTTATCGCGTACATAGGTACCTGCTAAGTAACCGTAGCTCTCTTCGAAGCCGAAGATATAGCGGTTTTCTTCGCCTTTTTCTTCTAACAGATGGATCTGCTCACCGATGTATTTGAAGCCGGTCAGAACGTCAACAACCTGTACGCCGTAATCTTTTGCGATAGCAGCAGCGATCTCGGTGGTAACGATGGTCTTAACAGCGATCGGATCTTTCGGCATGGTGCCCAGTTTGGTACGGCCTTCGCAGATGTACTGTAACATCATAGCGCCGTCTTCGTTACCGGAGATTAAAACATAGTTGCCGTCTTTGTCCGGTACAGCGATACCTACACGGTCAGCATCCGGGTCGGTAGCAAGCAGTAAGTCCGGTTTTTCCTCTTTGCAGAGCTCTAAGCCTAAGCGCAGTGCTTCAGCGATCTCAGGGTTCGGGAACGGACAGGTCGGGAAGTTACCGTCCGGTAATTCCTGCTCTTTAACGATAACGATGTTTTCAACACCGCGGCGTTTTAAGATCTCTCTTACCGGAACGTTACCGGTACCGTTGAGCGGAGTGTAAACAACTTTCAGGTTTGCTTTCTTGATAGCATCCGGGTCGATGCTCTGAGCAGCAACGTTTGCGTAGTAAGCTTCGATAACATCCTCTTTGATGTACTGGATCTTGCCTTCTGCAACAGCAGCGTCGAAGTCTACCATCTTAACGCCTTCGAAGATGTCAACTTTGTTGATCAGCTCGAGTACGCGGTTTGCAGCATCGCTGGTCATCTGGCAGCCGTCATCGCCGTATGCTTTATAACCGTTGTATTTTGCCGGGTTGTGGCTTGCGGTGATCATAACACCGGCCTGAGTTTTTAACTCACGAACTGCGAAAGATAAGCACGGAGTCGGCATTAACTGAGCATAGATATGAGCGGTAACGCCGTTAGCAGCCATTACACGAGCAACCTCTTTTGCAAAGAGATCGGATTTGATACGGCTGTCGTAGCTGATAGCGATCGACGGATTCTCGTATTTCTCGTTTAAGTAGTTTGCCAGACCCTGGGTAGCTTTTCTGACAGTATAGATGTTCATGCGGTTGGTACCTGCACCGATAACACCGCGCAGACCGCCGGTACCGAACTCTAAGTTCTGATAAAAACGATCCTGAATTGCGTCTACGTCACCTGCAATGTTAGCAAGTTCTGCGGTTAAATCCGGGTCTTCCAGATTCTGCTTACACCAATCCTGATATAAGTCTAATTCCATCATGGTTGTTCACCGTTTGCATCTGTGATCGACAGATGCAAATTTCCTTTCTGTAAATAATTGATATTGAAAGCATCTGGTAAGATGGCTCACAAACTTATTCGGTCCAGACCGTTGTCACACCGTACTGTGCGAGTACCGCAAGGATCTCTTCGGAGAGGGTATCTGCGGCAAAACAAGGGGTGAGGACAGCGTTTGAACA
>JBGUUN010000011.1:0-2315 GCA_045133555.1 Oscillospiraceae bacterium | reverse complement strand
TGGAATATGGTCGGAAAATGTCAATTTGCGTTGATTATGCGAACGGATTCTCGGTCGGGTACGGTAAGGATTTCGGCTGGTTGTAAGCGATATCCTTGATACCTAAATATTTGAACAGGTCAAACAGTACTTTGCCGATATGGCCGAATGCAACTGCACCGTGATGCGGATACTGTTTCTCAACCAGAACATGACGGTAGAAACGATCCATCTCCGGAATAGCGAAGATACCGATACCGCCGAAGGAACGGGTAGCAACCGGTAATACTTCACCCTGTGCAACGTATGCTTTCAACTCGCCTGCAGCGTTGGACTGTAAGCGGAAGAAGGTGATCTTGCCTGCAGCGATGTCGCCCTCTAAGGTACCGCGGGAGATATCCGGCTCACCATCCGGTTCCAGAACACGTTTCTGGATGAGCTGATATTTCATCTCGCCTTTAGCCAGTTTGCAGATCGGGGTGTTACCGCAGTGGAAGCCCATGAAGGTCTCGGTTAAGCGGTAGTCGTAGCAGCCCTTGATATCGTCGTTATACAGGTGTGCCGGAACGGTGTTGTTGATATCCAGTAAGGTTACCGGCTCGCCGGTGATGCAGGTACCGATGTACTCGGACAGTGCGCCGTAGATATCAACCTCGCAGGATACCGGGTAGCCTTTGGAGGTTAAGCGGGAGTTTACATAGCACGGAACGAAACCGAAGTAACGCTCGAAGCTCGGCCAGCATTTGTTTGCGAATGCAACGTATTTTCTGCTGCCTTTATGAGCCTCAGCCCAGTCTAATAAGGTCAGCTCATACTGAGCCAGTCTCGGTAATACACCCGGATGTTTGTTGCCCTCGCCCAGCTCTGCTTCCATATCAGCGATAACAGCCGGAATTCTCGGGTCGTCTTTATGTTTTAAGTATGCATCGTACAGATCCAGCTCGGAGTTCTCCTCGATCTCAACGCCTAAATCAAACAGCGGTTTGATCGGTGCGTTACAAGCAAAGAAGTCCTGCGGACGCGGGCCGAAGGTGATGATCTTCAGGTTGGAGATACCTAACAGTGCTTTTGCAAACGGAACATACTCAGCCATCAGTTTTGCAATACCTTCTGCATCGCCGATCGGGTATTCCGGAATGAATGCTTTGATCTGGCGCATGCCTAAGTTATAAGAGCAGTTGAGCATACCGCAGTAAGCGTCGCCGCGGCCGTCGATCAGGTCGCCTTCCTCTGCTGCTGCGCAGTACATGGTCGGACCGCCGAAGAAACGTGCGATTAAGGTCTCGGAGGTTTCCGGACCGAAGTTGCCTAAGTATACAACCAGTGCATTAACGCCGTTAGCCAGCACGTCTGCAACTGCTTTCTGTGCGTCTACTTCATTCTCTACGGTGATCGGGCAGTTATAAACGCCTTCGCCGTAAATTTCTGCAATTTTATTGCGGCGTGCGGTGGAAAGAGAAATCGGGAAACAGTCACGGGATACCGAGATCAGACCCAATTTTACTTCTGGTAAGTTCTGCATATATTTTTCCTCCTGTGTTCTGATCGGCAATTCATATAGCATGCCGATTCTCTTCTCTTTTATCATACCACATTTTGCTATGCAAGCGGTATTATTATCTTGCTATTGACTTTAGTTTTCTTGCTATTGCTGTCTCCGTGTACGCACACGGCTTATATTTCTTGCTTTTTGACGCGAAAATCCCCGCTTTGTGAGGGGGACAAAGCGGGGGTTAATTTTACAGAAGATCGCCGTAGAGTAAGAACGGTTTGACCTTTTCTTTGAATGCTGCGATCGGTGCATCCAAAGATGCGATGAATGCATCCGCATCAAAGTCATCTTTGCGGATCGCATCGGTGCCAAGCAGCAGGTCGATGAAATTGGTTTCAAGGAATGCAAACTCCGGATGGGTGCGGCGGATGGTATCGACAAGGTACACACCGAGCTTGAACGGCTCGAATGCATCACGGTCCAGAATATGCACCTGCAGACCCGCACACAGCGTACCTGCGTGTTTGGAGAAGGTCGGGATGAAATAAGTTTCGCGCAGGACAAAACCTTTTAAGCCTTTCTTTGCGATCTCATCCTTGATAAGCTGCGGTTTGAGCCACGGTGCGCCGAACATCTCGAACGGTTTGGTGGTGCCGCGGCCTTCCGACATATTGGTGCCTTCGAACAGGCAGGTCGCGATATAATCGACACAGGTCTCGGTACCCGGAATATTCGGGCTCGGAGATACCCAAAGCAGGTCGGTCTGATCAAAGTACATCTCTCTGTTCCAGCCCTCGACCGGTACCACGGTCAGGTCACACTCGATGCCCTCGGTGGTATTGAT
>JBGUUN010000010.1:0-4404 GCA_045133555.1 Oscillospiraceae bacterium | reverse complement strand
TACGCATCCGTTCCTGCGGAAATGAAGGCGGCAGCATCCCACTTCGGCAAGCCCGTTCTGCGTGAAGTCGGTCTGGAGCAGCTGATTGCAGAAATTCCTGCACTGCGCGAAAAGTACGGCGACCGTGCGATCCTCCGTGCGTTCCACTTCATCAACGAAAACAAGCGTGTCAAGGCACAGACAGAAGCACTCCGTGACGGTGATCTGGATGCATTCTTCGACGGCGTTCTCGCATCCGGCAACTCCTCCTTTGAGTATCTGCAGAATGTCTATACTACCAAGAACGTCTCCGAGCAGGGTTTGTCGCTGGCACTGGCTCTGGCACAGTATTATCTTGCCGATAAGGGCGGCGCATGGCGTGTTCACGGCGGCGGATTTGCAGGTACGACGCAGGCTTATGTCAGAAACGAAGATGTCGAAGGCTACCGCGCACTGATGGACGGTGCATTCGGTGAAGGCGCGTGCATCGTGCTTCGCGTCAGAGGCATCGGTGCAGGTAAGGTTATCTGATTTACAACGAAATATGCAGCCGCAGAACGTAACCAGTGTTCTACGGCTGTTTTTACATTTTATTCACATATCATTAAGATATTTGTGATAGAATGAAATTGAAAATAATGGATGCTTTTGATACCACAAAAGGAGATGAACCGACATGAAACGCAATTTCGGAAAATTCGGTGCGTTTGCCGCATGGATACTGGTACTCGGACAGCTTTTGCTATCATGTAATCAGACCACCGTCTCTGACGATACGCAATCCCATGGCGGAAATACCGGCACAGTACCTGCTGTTCTGGCTGACCGGGAGGTTTCCGATGCACGATACATTTCGGAGGTTTCCTCTTATCGGCTTGATGAACTGGAAAACGGCATGCAGCTGACGCGGAACGGAACGGCTTCCTTTGTCCGCGGCGGACAGTATTATCTGGAGACGGACAACGGGTTTTGCATTTTTGACAGCGATGGAAACTGTCTGCGGCAGCTGACCTTTCTCATACCGGAGGGGAATAAGCTGTTGACCTATACCTGCAATGAAAACGGGGAATTTTTCCTTCTGACGACCAACGGTATCGGTGTGGCACTGCAGCATCTGGGCAGCGACGGCGCGGTGCTTCGGCAGACCGACCTGCCGGCATCCTTTACCGACCTTCCGGATAATGCTGTCAGAATCATGGGTGACTGCATTTATGTACTGCAGTCCAACAGCTTTGCCGTTTATGATACTGCGCTGAACCTGCAGAAAACGTTGTATTTTCCGGGCGATGCCTATGGAAAAATGCATATTGCGGAGGATGGCACCGTCTTTCTCGGCAGTTATGTGCGTAGTCTGTATACCGTTGATCTGACAGGGGGTGTCTTTGTACCGTATACCGTTCCCGACCTGCCCGATGAATTTTTGGATGCATCGGTGCACTTTGATACAGCCGGGAAGATGTATATCGCCGACGTCAGCGGGATTTATGCCTTGACAAATGGCGCACGGTGCCGTGTGCTGGACTGGTCTGCCGGTGCTGTCAAATACAGCAATCTCATGGATCTTCGCATCTTTGATGAAGATACCTTTGCTGTGTTTGCCAACAATCCGCAGACCTTCCGTGCGTCCCATCAGAAGCTGTCTGCGCTTGTTCTTAACGGAGAGCCGCGGCGCGTGATTTCGCTCGGCATGGCCACTGCGGACAATGACGGACATCTCGCCGCACTCGTGTTCAATTTCAACAGCACCAATACAAAATACTATGTTGAAATGTTCGATTACAATGACAAATATCCGTATATTGAGGGAAAAACCGATTCTTTTCATATGCGGGACTCTGTTTTTGAGGAATTTCTGACCGGGACAGAGCCGGACATTGTCGTCGGACTTTCCGCTTTGATGTACGAAACGCTGACAGATAAAGGCGCTTTTGTCGATCTGCACCCGTATTTCGGTGACCGGATTCTCCCCGGTGTCAACGCATCCGGTCGGATCAATGGTATACTCCCGTCTATTCCGCTCGGTATGACTGTGACAACATTGCTCTCGCCCGTGGAAGGAGAGGGATACCTGACGATGCAGTCGCTCTACGAAGCCGCCGCACAGCTGGAGGAGGGACAGTATCTGTTCTCCGATCCCAATGCCGAGACCTATGTTTATGAGAGCGGCATCCGTACTTTTTATGATACGGAATCCGGAACATGCGCATTTGATTCTGCGGAATTCTGCGATTTCATCCGCTTTACGGAGCAGATTGCGGATCGGTATACCAACACAGAGCTTGGTTATTACAGTCAGCAGTATGTCAATGTTGCAAATCTGAATCTGTCTGATCCGCGTGTGCGGGATCATCTGGCAGAGGGGACGCTGCGGTATCTGACCGCGGAAATCAAGGATATCGCACATCTTGCAAGTGCGAAATTCCTGCTGGGCGGTGAGGTTCTGTCCTATTGCGGTCTTCCGACACGGTCCGGCGGAGCCCGGATTAAGCCGTTATACCAGACATCGATTACTGCCAATTCCGATGTGCAGGGCGGTGCCGCGGAATTTCTGTCTTTTGCCCTGTTAGAGGAAGCGATGACCGCACCGACGCTGACACGGACATTTCTGCCGACCACGCCGGATGCGCTCCGTGCTTTGCTTGATCAGTCCTCTTATTTTTATTATTACGCTGACCCGGCGGACTGGCCGCCGTGCTATACGGTTTTGGACAGTACGCCGGTGGTATCCGGGGTCACGATGTTCCCGGTTCATACTGCCGGGGAGTCCGATTGGGAACGTGCAGTCCGATACGGCGGCACGGATGACATCGTCGAGGTTGTACTGACGGAACAGGACAAGGACGGTCTATTGGCGCTTCTGAGCACGGAGGATACGGTTTCCTCTGCCGCTGACAATACCGTCATTTCCGGCATTCTGGAAGAAGAACTGTCGGCATACAAAGCCGGTGCGAAAACACTGGAGGAGGTTGCAGGGCTGATGCAGTCGCGTGTCTGGATTTACCTCAACGAATAAATTGCCAATCCACTTTCTTATTCTTCGGAACGGAGTGCCGTATATTTTGTGCGGTGCTCCGTTCTTATTTTCGTGAAAATTCATACTCCGCTCACATAAAATTGTCCGCTATCCCTTGATTTTCAGCCGAAAATGATGTATAATAATATAATAAAATGGTATCTCTGTACCCACAATTCCACATCGCCGTTTTTTAACAATCCGCCACTTTTATCATCACAGGAGGATTCTATTATGCCAGAGCGTGTATCCAAAACCAATTACTACCTTGATATCGCCGAAACGGTCTCCGAACGCTCCACCTGTCTGCGCAAGCACTACGGTGCCATCATTGTCAAAAACGATGTCATCGTCGCCACCGGCTATAACGGTGCGCCGCGTGGAAGAAAGAACTGCGTCGATCTTGGAACCTGTATCCGCGAAAAGCTTGCGATTCCGCGCGGAGAACGGTATGAGCTTTGCCGTGCCATTCATGCGGAAGCCAATGCCATCATTGCAGCCCCCCGTGATCAGATGCTCGGCGCGACGCTGTATATGGCATGTACGGACCCGGTTGACGGCTCCATTGTTGCGGGAACCTGTTCCTGCGCCATGTGCAAGCGTACGGTCATCAATGCCGGTATTGAAACGGTTGTGATCCGCGATACCAAAACAGAATACCGTACCATTTCGGTTTCCGACTGGATCGAAAACGATGACAGTCTGGAAGGCACCTTCGGTTATTGATTACTTACAGGAGTACCCCGATTCATGAAAAAACTGCTGAAACGCATTCTTTGTGCGGCATTGATCTTCAGTGCCGTCTCTCTTGCCGCCTGCAAGGAAAAGATTCGTGTCGATGTTCATCTGACCTATGATGCGGCGCGTGATGCTCTGGTGGAGGACAACCTCGGTCTTGACTACCGCTTTGCATCGATCTCGTATGAGCCTGCGACGATCACCGAGCCGTATGCCGACTGGGAGGACGTGATCCTTTACACGGTCAAGGGCTGGAACCCCAAGGAGCTTCTTACCGAAGCATATTCCGGTATTGGCGGTCTTTTGTATGCCGCAGACAAGCCGCTCCCCGAATTTTCCGATATGAACTGCAATGAAATCTTTGTCTGTACCTCGTCACAAACGACGGTATGTCTGAATACCATCGATGACGCAGCGGTGGTAACCGAGGCTGTCAATCAGCTCACACAGGGTGAGGCGGTCGATCTGCCGGAGGACGGACAGATGACCTATCATCTGAAGTTCCACTCCGCAGATTATGAAGGTCTTTATTACAGCGTGCTGTTCATCATGCGCGGAGAGGGCGAGGAAGGCGATTACTTCCTCTACGACCGCGGTACCAAAAAATGCGTCGAGGTTCCGTATGATCTGTTCTTCGGATGGATTTACGACGACACCGAGGATACGTATCCGAC
>JBGUUN010000009.1:0-1993 GCA_045133555.1 Oscillospiraceae bacterium | reverse complement strand
TCGAAACAAAAAAATATCTTCCGGACGATCTGAAATGATGCGTTTGAGGCGGGACTGCGGTCTCGCCTCTTTTTCATGCATTGTTGTTTTCAGCGATTGGCGGCGGCATCGGCAATCAACAGCGCAAGCAGATATTCCTCGTCGGAGATACCGTCCGCCTTTGGAATCTGTTCCCATGCGTCACGGAATGCGGGGTCCTCCATGAGATGATCGAAGTATGCGCGGATACCGTCGGTGATTTCCTGTTCGGTGGTGTTGTAAACGGCGGCGGTTTCGGAAAGCAGGGATTTGATGTTTTTCATGTTGTGATACGACCTTTCATGTGTAATGAATTGCTTTTCAGCTTGACAGTATTGTATCACATGCTCTGTGAAAAACATGTCGAAATCGGTTGTCGAAACAGAAAAAATTGAAAAAAATTTACGACGGCGTGGTTTTGCCGTCGTTTTGTTGTTTATGCATCGTGGGAGAAGGTTTTCAGCAGTTCGATGACTGCATGCTTTTGTTCCGGTGTTAAGAATTTCCAATAATCAAATAATTCTTTGAAATCCGGTGTGGTTTCAATCAATTCGTCTTCCGCAAAGAACTGTGACAGCGTGATGCCGAAACCTTTGCAGATTGCTTCCAATGTCGGTATAGACGGAACGGTATTTCTTCTGAATATATTTTTGATTGTCGAATCAGACAACCCGGACTTTTTGGCCAGTCTGTATTCTGTGATACCGTTTTGCTCTAAAAGCTCACGGAGTTTTACATTTGGATCCATATCAGCACACCCTTTCATTTGAATATATTTTACCACTCAACTGAAAGGTTATAAATGGTCGACATGAACCGAAATGATATTACAAATAACCCTATTGGGCAAAAAACAGACGACCCGCCGAAACAATGGAGGATCGTCTGTGATTTCATTATGGAAAATTATTTTTTCTTGCCTGCGGGAACGAGTGCGGCGGACTTCTTGTTGTCGCCGAGCAACAGTGCCCAGACGTTGCCTGCGATACAGACAGAGGAGTAAAGACCCGCGAGAATACCGACAATCAGCGGCAGAATGAACTGCTGAATCGACTGGACACCGAAGATGTAGATCATCAGGATGGTGAGCAGGGTCGTGATCGTGGTGTTGACCGAGCGGAGCAGGGTCTGATTGATGGACAGCGTGACGTTTTCGCCGAATGTGCTGTTCGGGTTGAGCTTGACATTTTCGCGGACACGGTCAAAGACGATGATCGTCGCATTGATCGAGTAACCGAGAATCGTGAGCAGAGCCGCAATGCAGTTGGTGTTCATCGGAAGTCCGAACAGTGCATAAGCGACTGCCATGAAGAACAGGTCGTGCGTCAGACAGACAACCGCGGCAAGACCGGAACGGAAATCAAAACGGATGGTGATATAAACCAGCATCAGCGCAACTGCGAGCGAGACGGAAATGATACCCGAGCGGCGGAAGTCGGCCGAGACGGATGCACCGACAGAGGAGACATTCAGACGGTCGGCATCGGTCAGCGAGAAGCGTTCCTTGAGTGCTTCAAAGACGGCGTCACGGACTTCGGTGTCGATTTCGGTACATTTGATGAGAACCTGTTTGCCGCCGTCGCCTGTACGCTGAACAGCAGAAACCTTCTTTTGGATGATATCTTCGGTGATGGAGGTGATTTCGTTCAGTTCATCCTTGGTCAGCTCATGACCGATGTTGATCTGCATCGAGGTACCGCCGATAAAGTCGGTATCCCATGCAAAGCCGCGGATGAAGATGATGGCAAGACCGATCACCAGACAGACTGCGGTAAAGATCAGGAAATATTTGCGGTACTTGACGAAGGGAATCTGCTT
The DNA here is from genome assembly GCA_045133555.1 of Oscillospiraceae bacterium. Classification (GTDB taxonomy): domain Bacteria; phylum Bacillota; class Clostridia; order Oscillospirales; family Ruminococcaceae; genus JAHHTP01. The sequence goes on along the minus strand of JBGUUN010000009.1, from coordinate 157 downwards.
TTTCTGAACTTTCTTTTTTTCAGGTGCGGGAGCGGCATTCATATCATACATGCTTTGCGGATTGAATTCGTAATTCATTTGCCGATTGCCTCCTTTCGCATTTCCATATCCTTCTTCCACATACCCCACTTCTTCGGGTCGGTCACGCGCATGCCGA
>JBGUUN010000008.1:0-4400 GCA_045133555.1 Oscillospiraceae bacterium | reverse complement strand
AGATGCGATCGCTTTCTATGAAAGCATGGGCATGACAGAGCGGATGCGGAAGATGGAGTATCATTTAGAGGAGGAAACAGAATGAATTATCACGGAACACAAACACTAAAGACCGAGCGTCTTACGTTGCGCAGATTTACACTTGACGATGCCTCGGCGATGTATCGCAACTGGGCAAGCGATAAAAGAGTTGCGGGCAGATTGACCTGGCAGCCGCATGCTTCCGAGCAGGCGACCCGTGAACTTTTGGAAATGTGGTGTGCCAAATACGATTCGCCGCTTTATTACAACTGGGCGATCGAATTTGAGGGGGATGTCATCGGTAATGTTGAGCTGATGGGCTGTGATGGCAGTTACGGCATGATCGGCTATGCACTCGGAGCAGCTTATTGGAACAAAGGAATTATGACTGAGGCGGTAAGTCATGTACTTGAATTCTTGCTTGACTGTGAGGGTATTAAGCATATCACCGTCAAACACGCACCTTCCAACCCGGCATCCGGTAAGGTCGCCGCAAAATGCGGGATGACCTATGTCGGCACCGAACCGTTTGGACGCACCCTTTCAAGCGGTGAGTTTGTTGAAAGTTTATGCGTCTATGAGATCAGACGCTAAGGCTTGATTTGGGTCAGCAGTCGGTTTTTCCGACTGTTGACTTTTTGGAAAAACTGTGCTATAATCAAATCATATAAACAATTGAACAATCATTCAATCGTTTTACGGAGGATTTGATATGAGAATACGGGAACATGAAGCGGAATGCTGCGAGGTCAGACTGATCCATGAGGAGCAGGTGGCTGCTTCCAGAGCGCAGATGCCGCAGGAAGATATTTTGATCGATATGGCGGAGTTTTTCAAAATGCTGGGGGATTCTACCCGTATCCGCATCATATATGCGCTGCAGGCGGGCGAACTTTGCGTATGCGATCTGGCGGCGGTACTCGGTATGACCTCGACTGCGGTCTCGCATCAGTTACGCTTGTTAAAGCAGGCAGATCTGGTGCGCTCCAGACGGGTAGGCAAGGTGGTATATTATACGTTGGCGGACGATCATGTGCAGCAGATCGCGGCACAGGGCTATGCACATATTACCGAGGAGGAATAAGCGGATGAGCGAGAAGAAACAGCATCATTGTGAATGCCACAAACATGAGCACTCCTGCGGTTGTCACGAGGAAAAGCATGAGTATTCCTGCAGTTGTCACGAGGAAAAGCACGAACACTCCTGCGGTTGCCATGAGGAAAAGCACGAACATTCCTGCGGTTGTCACGAGGAAAAGCATGAGCATTCCTGCGGTTGTCACGAGCAGGAACATGACTGTGGCTGTGGATGCGGCTGCGGACATGATCACGGCAAAGAGCGCGGTTTACGGGATTGGCTGATCCCGCTTGTCGGATTGTTGTGTTTACTGCTTGTCGGTCTGATCCCGATTCCGTGGGGTTGGCTCAAGACCGTATTGTATGCGGCGATCTATCTGCTGGTCGGACACGAAGTGCTGATCGCATCGGTCAAACACATTGTAAAGGGAAAAATATTTGATGAGAACTTTTTGATGGCAGTGGCATCGCTCGGTGCATTTCTCATTGGAGATTCTGTCGAGGCGATCGCGGTCATGATTTTTTACAATCTCGGTGAATTTTGTCAGAATGCTGCGGTACGCCGCTCGAGACGCTCTGTATCGCAGTTAATGGATATCCGACCGGATCATGCCAACCTGCTTGTAAACGGCAATGAGGTGCGGATCGATCCGGCTCAGGCAAAGGTCGGTGATCTGCTTTTGATCCGTCCGGGTGAAAAGATCCCGCTGGACTGCACGGTTTTAGAGGGAAGCACAACGGTTGATACCGCAGCATTGACCGGTGAAAGTATGCCGGTAGAATGCGGCATCGGTGCAAAACTGATCTCCGGCTGTATCAATCTGACCGGTGTGGTCAAGGTACGGGTGGATTGTACCTTCGCGCAGAGTACGGTCAGCCGTGTGCTGGAACTGATGGAGGAAAGTGCGGCGAAAAAGGCAAAACCGGAACGGTTTATTTCCCGTTTTGCCAAGGTATATACGCCGATCGTCTGCGGTATCGCATTGCTTACTGCGCTGCTTCCGTCGCTGTTGATCGGTGATCCGATCAAGTGGATCCATACGGCGCTGACCTTCTTGGTCATCTCTTGCCCATGTGCGCTGGTCATTTCGGTGCCGCTTTCCTATGTCGGCGGTATCGGCAATGCCTCCCGACACGGCATCCTGTGCAAAGGCAGTGCGGCAATGGAGCTTTTACCGGAGATGAGCGACTTGGTCTGCGATAAGACCGGTACAGTGACCGAGGGCAGATTTACAGTAGCGGATATCGTATCTGCAAACTGTTATACGGCACAGCAGCTTTTGCAGCTTGCGGCTGCTGCGGAGCAGCACACCACCCATCCGATCGGACGTTCGATCTGTGAGGAAGCGGCAAAGCAAGGGTTAACGCTTGCAGAAGTATCCGACAGTAAGGAAATCTCCGGTAAGGGAATTCGTTGTAATATGGGCGGAAAAGTACTGTTAGCCGGTAATGCTGCTTTTCTTGCAGAGCTTGGAGTCACTGTCGATACGGTCGACGGTACAGCGGTGCATATCGCATATGATGGGCGGTACTGCGGTCACATCCGTTTGGAGGATCGGATCCGTGCAAATGCAAAAGAAACTTTTGCATCATTGCATAAGATGGGAATCTGCAGTCAGATGTTAACCGGCGACAGTATCGAGAATGCCAAAGCGGTTGCACAAAAGATCGGTATTGACGGCTATGAAGCGAAATTACTGCCGCAGGATAAGGTGACCGCACTTGAGCGTATCATGAAAAAAGCACGCGGAAATACCGCCTTTATCGGTGACGGCATCAACGATGCACCGGTATTGGCAAGAGCGGATATCGGCATTGCAATGGGTTCGATCGGTTCGGATGCGGCATTGGAAGCCGCGGATGTGGTCATTATGCGGGATGATCTGTCGAAATTGCCGCTTGCGGTGAAGCTTGCAAAGCAGACCAGACGTATCGTGTATCAAAATATCATCTTTGCACTCGGTGTCAAGGTACTGGTGATGGTATGCGGTTTCTTCGGCTATGCGAATATGTGGCTTGCGGTATTTGCGGATGTCGGTGTGGCACTGCTTGCGATCTTAAATGCGGTACGCCCGATCTTATCCAAGAAAAAAGAATGATGCAAAAGGTCCTCTGCTTTTCTTTGCGGAGGACTTTTTATTTTGCGGTATGCGGATGCACTTTGCAGAATATAGATAAGTATAAAAAATTGATCGAGAGCGGCGGTTTGACTTTACAGTTTCCATCGGATATGGTATAATAAATTTAGGTATGACCTGCAGTTAAGCCCGTCGGTTTGAAAAGGAGAGAGAAGATGCTTGCATTTTCGCTTCGCGGTGTTCGTATCACGGTTAAGTTTGGTTTTTGCATGGTCATTCTGTTCATGTTTTGTGCGGCGGGAGAAAAGATCATTCCCTGTCTTTTCTGTTCTGCACTGCATGAATGCGGGCATCTTTTGATCTGTGCGCGGTACCGTCTGCGCATCCGCTCACTTTATTTCGGTACGCTTGGCTTAAAGCTGCGGCTGATGAAGGATGATGCCCTCTTAACTCCCGGACAGTCGTTTTGGCTGCATAGCGGCGGAATCCTTATGACCTTGTTTTCCGGCATCCTTTTTGCCGTGCTCGGGCTGCGGGAATGGATGGCGGTCTCGTTTTTCCTTTCTGCATTTCATCTGATCCCGATGCGGGATATGGATGGCGGAAGGATATTTGCGGCGATCGGAACACGGTTTACCGATGCCAAAAACAGGGAGCTTTGGGTGTTATTGGGACAGGGAATCGGATGTATGATATTTGCTTTTCTTGCTGCAGCGGCGCTGTGGTATCGGCAAAACGTTCTGGCTTTGATGTTTGGCGTGTTTGCGGTATGCGGTGTTTTGCCTGCGCGGGAGGCATAAAATAAGAAAGGAAACAAGAAGTGATGAAAATGACCGGTCAACAGCTGAGAGAAAAGCTGGACCGTTTGCTGCTTTCGGTACAGAAACCGGCGCAGTATATCGGCGGTGAATTAAACAGTGTGATCAAAAAGGCAGAGGATGTGGACATTCGTTTTGCGTTCTGCTTCCCGGATACCTATGAGATCGGTATGTCCCATCTGGGCTTAAAGATCTTATACACGCTGCTCAACAAACGTGAGGATACCTGGTGCGAGCGCGTATTTGCACCGTGGATCGATTTCGAGCAGGTGATGCGTGACAACGATATCCCGTTATATGCATTAGAGAGTCTGGATCCGGTAGCGGATTTTGATATCGTTGGCTTTACCTTACAGTATGAGCTTTCCTATACCAACGTTTTGAATATGCTGGATCTTGCCGGCAT
>JBGUUN010000007.1:0-2597 GCA_045133555.1 Oscillospiraceae bacterium | reverse complement strand
GTTCCATAATCACTCAACAATCTCCTCTTCTTCAACTTCAACATACAGATTGCTGCCGCAAAGCTCGCACATATCCGGTTTGAAGTCCTTCTTATAATAGCCTTTCTTAGTGGAGCTGCAGGCAGAGGATGCCAGCGCACCGGTTTTGGTACAGTATTCTTCCTCTACAACGCCGCTGGAATCAAGTTCAAAGTCAATGACCTCCATATCTGCGTAGACCTGCTCCATGATGTTATGCCATACGGTAACACGGTCGATGCAGGAGCCGTTCTCGATGACGGTGTTATCGTCATAGCCGAACCAGATACCGGAAACATAATACGGAGTCAGACCCATGAAAGCAAGGTCTTTACGGTCATCCGAGGTACCGGTTTTACCGATGGTTGGCAGACCGGTGGAGATCTTCGCTGCGGTACCGGAACCGCCCTGGGTATTGACGACCTGATGCAGCGCACGGTTTACGATGTATGCGGTATCCGCGCCGATGACCTGGGTGGATTTCGGAGAATTATCGATCAGCAGCTTACCTTTATCATCGCAGATTTTGGAAACGGTGATACTCTCGGTGTAACAGCCGTCATTACCGAAGATCGCATATGCTGCCACGACCTCACGCAGATACATACCGTTTGCCATGGATGCGATACCCATACTTGCGGCATTGACGTCATTGACAGCGCCCTCTTTAATCAGTGTGCTGATGCCCAGCGAGTTTTCCAGGAAGTTGACGCAGTACTGCGGAGTCATCTGATTGACAAGCTGTACCGGAATGGTATTTTTGGAAACACGGATCGCATCGATGATGCTGTAAGTGCCATCGTATTTTTTATTGTAGTTGCTCGGCCAGCCGCGTTTGGTGCCGTCATCATTCTCAAGTTCCATGACCGGCTCATCCTGCATCATGGTGGACCAGGTGATCAGGTTATTATCGAATGCCGGTGCATAGGTAGCAAGCGGTTTGATGGTAGAACCCGGGGAACGTGCCGCCATGGTTGCACGGTTGAAGCTGCGGCTCTCGGTCTTTTCGCCGACACCGCCGACGAGTGCCTTGATCTCACCGGAATAGTCCATGATGACCATTGCCGCCTGATGCGGATTTTCCGGGATCTCACCCGCATAGAAGGTGGACAGATCTTCAAAGTTCTTCTCAAGTAAATTCTGCAGATCGATATCCATGGTGGTGTAGATTCTGAAGCCGCCGGAATGCAGCTGGGAAGAAGCGTAGCTGTAGGAATAATCGTACTCATCCATCAGAAGCTGGATCGCATCTTCGATAACAGCATCGACGAAATAACTGGTATATTTGGACTCTGCGGTATGGGTGGTTCCGGTCTCCAGTTTATTCTGGCCTGCCGAAATATCCTCTACCAAAGCTGTCTCATACTCTGCCTTGCTGATATATCCCTGCTCATACATCTGCGGAAGGATATAGTTGTTGCGGCGTTCGGCGTTTCGTTCCTCGCAAAGTGGATTCTGATGTGCCGGAGACTGAACCGTTGCCGCAAGTGCAGCAGCCTGAGCTACCGAAATTTCACGGCAGGATTTACCGAAGTAGTACTGGCTTGCCGCCTCGATGCCGTTGATATTATAATGGAAGCTGACGTAGTTCACATATGCCGCTAAGATCTGACGCTTGGTATAATGGCGTTCGAGGTTCATCGAGGTAATGATCTCATTGACCTTGACCTGAATGGTACGGTTATAGTAGTCACCGTTGATGTTCTTGATCAGCTGCTGCGTGATGGTCGAACCGCCCGACTGCACATCGTAGATGTTTAAGAAGATGTTTGCAAAAGACGCAATGGTACGGCTCCAGTCAACACCCTCATGATCGTAGAACTCTTTATCCTCACACGCTACAAAGGCATCTAAAACATGCTGCGGTACCTCATCGATATCGATCCAGATACGGTTTTCTTCGTTATGCAGCGTTGCAAGCTCTACTTCATTTCCTTCATCGTCATACGCATAAATGATGGAGGACTGTGCAAGCTCGATGTTGGTCAGGTCGATCATCGACGGCGACTGCACGATTTTCATGACGTATACCGTTGCAACGGTCGCCACCACGCATCCTGCGATGACCAGCACCAAAAACAGTGCCAGAATGACCTTTAAGATGGATGTGACACTTCTGCCGATGATACGTCCGGTTTTTGCACCGACCGTATGCTGGTTGCGCTGTTTTTTCTTGGTTCGGATCACGCGCGGTGATTCGGTTTTGATTTTTCTCGGTCTGCTGCTCATTTTCTTGTCCTTTCTATCTGATACGGGTCCGCATCGGAATAATATGCCCCAAAAACGGGAACACTTACATAAAACGATGCGGAGGTAACTATGAAACGTACTCTCTCAGCCATATGCGCTGCGTTCGGATTATTTTCGGCTGCTTTTTTATGCGGCATCCTGCTTGCTTCCCGGCCGGATATCCAATCCGCGGATGCGTGTTATGCAGTCTTATATCCGTATGGCGAATACATCGGTGTATTTTCCTCGGATACCGCTTATCATAACGGTGACCTGCCGCAAAACATCATTCAAACACCTATAGCGTCTCTTCCGCAAAAGGATCGGACTGCTTTGGAAAACGGGATCCC
>JBGUUN010000006.1:0-2048 GCA_045133555.1 Oscillospiraceae bacterium | reverse complement strand
CATCGCATCCGGGGTGACCGCCTGATGGTCGATCTTAATGTTCTTATAGTCGGAATCCTGCGTATAATAGAAATTACAGTCTACTTTGCCCGGAATACCGTTTACGGCACCGCTCGAGGTATACTGCCAATACTGATATGTACCGCCATAGGTGGTTTTTGCGGTATAGTTTGCAAGCCAGATCTGATATTTCTCAGACAGTTGACTTGCATACAGGCTGCTTTGCAGCATACTCTTATTGGCGTAAACCATGGCATCATAGCCTGCAGCTTCCACCGTTTCGCAGAATGCAAGGCAGATATCGGTAGCCTGACGTTTGGAAAGATTTGCGTTATACAGACGGCCCAGACCGGTCGCTGCATATTCATAGTCGATAACGACAGGAAGGCTGACATCATAGCCTTTGATACGCTCGAGGATATAATTCGCCTCCTCGATGCCCTCCTCCACCGTGATCGCCTGCGAATAGATATAAACGCCGACCTTAACACCGGCTTTGACTGCGTTGGTAAGGTTTTCTTTATATTTACCGTCGCTGTTTAAACTGCCGGAATCGCCGTAGCCGCGGAATGCGACACGGATAAAGGCATAGTCAATACCGTCTGCTTTGGCCTTATCCCAATCGATGGTCTTCTGATAGGAAGATACATCGACACCGTTGACGATGCTGTAGCCGGAAAAACGCGTATCGTGCGAATACACCGTGCCGGAGACATAACTGCCGCTGCTGCCGGTAACGGCTGCTTGAGCATTTATCGTAAAGACCGACGGGACGGCGCCGAATATCATACTCAGACTCAGCAATGCCGCACATCCGCCGATCAGTTTCTGTTTGATCAACTTAAATTTCATGTTTCCTCCAAAGGGTAAATTAAATTCATATTTATTTATTCGCATCTTATACCGCAAAATATGGGGTGATTTGCTATCTTTCCCCTATCAATTACGCAAAAAGACAGGATCTGACAAGATCCTGTCTTTGGATTTACGGCAAAAGTCCGTATTTTTCTTTGAGTTCTAAAATGCGAAGTACGCTTTCATCCAGCCGTGCTTCGGTAAGCTCCCCACTTTCAACTGCATCGACAACACCTTGTACGGCAAGGGTAAGATTCTGCGGCATCAGAATGATATCAACGCCCGCTTGGATTGCTAAAACAGCAGCCCGATCGGAGGAATAATTTTCGGTGATGGCGCCCATCTCAAGCGAATCGGTGATGATAACACCTTCAAAGCCGAGATCGTCACGCAGGACATTCTGCAGCAGATAGGAGGAAAAGGTTGCCGGCAGACCCGAGTCATCAAGATTCGGGGTCATAATATGTCCGACCATTACCATATCCGCACCGCTGTGGATACCGACGTAAAACGGGATCCATTCGCAGCCTGCCATATCGTCATAGGTTTTATAGGTGACCGCAAGTTCGGTATGGGAATCTTCAGCGGTATCGCCGTGACCCGGGAAATGCTTGAGCACCGTCATCATACCTGCATCAGAAAATCCGCGGACCATATGGACGATCATATTTCCGACGGTCTTTGCATCCGACGAGAAAGAGCGATCGCCGATAACCGAGTTATTCGGATTGGTCGCAACATCCGCGACCGGTGCAAAATCCAGATTAAAGCCAAACGGCAGCAATTCGGTACCGATGGTATAGCCGATTTCATATGCCAAATCATGGCCGCCCTTTTCAAGGACTGACATCATCGGCGGAAATGCGGTGGTACCCATATCCGGGTTATTGCCGACACGGGCAACACTGCCGCCCTCCTCATCCACACCGATAAACAATGGGATATTACTGCTTTGCTGCAGGTTAGAAATCAGTTTTTCGGTCTGGCCCGGCAAGCGGATATTTCCGCCAAACAGCGCGATACCGCCGACCGGATAGGATTTCAGTGCTGCGGCAAGCTGTTCATCCACCGAAACGATCTGCGCATCAAGATGGTTCATCCCGACAAGTCCTTCCGGACGGACAAAAAACATCTGATAGACCTTTTGCTCCAAGGTCATGGATGCCAAAACGGATGCCGCGGTTGCCGGCTGC
>JBGUUN010000005.1:0-1597 GCA_045133555.1 Oscillospiraceae bacterium | reverse complement strand
AACGATCCGAAAACCTAAAGGAGGCTATCCTATGACACAAGCTGAAATCAAAGCTTTGATCGCTCGTATGCCGCTTGAAGAAAAAGTTGCGCAGTTGTACGGTACACAACTGCCGCTTTTGATCGAGGACGGTAAGCTTTCGATCGAAAAATGCAAACAATATATTCCGCATGGCGTGGGCCATCTCTGTCAATTTGCAAACGGTATTACGCTTGATACCCAAGAGCTTCTTACCGCAATCGAAGAACTCCAAAAATATAACGACAGTGTCACCGAATGTCATATCCCAATGATGCTACATGATGAGTCCATCACCGGTATCGCCGCCAAATCTGCGACGATCACGCCGCAGATGATCGGTATGAGCTGCTCGTGGGAACCTGATCTGGTATATGAGAATGCACGCATGACCGCAGAGAATATGAGAAAATTGGGCTGTTTCTATGCGCTGAGTCCGATGGTCGATGTTATCACCGATGCCCGTTGGGGCCGCGGTGAAGAAGGCTACGGAGTGGACGGTTTTATGGTCACCGCTTTCTCTGAAGCATTCATAAACGGATTGCAGCAAGAAGGTGCTGCGGCAACCGCCAAGCATTATGCCGGTTACGGTGTAGAAAACCAAGAACTTGCATTCTTCCGTAATGAGGTACTCCCACCGTTTGAAGCTGCTGTAAAAGCCGGTAAAGTCAAAGCAATCATGCCGGGATATCACACCTTCCACGGTATTCCCTGTTCTGCTTCTTCCTATCTGATGACCGACATTCTGCGCAAGGAATGGGGCTTTGAAGGACTTGTTGTATCCGATTACGGTGCGATCGGCAATCTGATGCGCGTACATAATTATGTGGATTCGCTTGAAGCAGCTGCGATCGCCGCATTGGATGCCGGAATGGATATCGATTTCCCGCAGGGTGAATGCTTTGTGCATTTGCCGGATGCGGTCAGAAGCGGCAAAGTGTCGGAAGAACGCATTGATGCATCGGTATACCGTGTACTCTCTCTCAAAAATGAGCTTGGGCTGCTTGACAGCTATCGTTTGGCTGATCCGCTATCTCCGATCGACCTTGATCCGCCCAAAAACCGTGCACGCGCTTTGGATTCTGCGCATAAAGCAATGGTACTGCTCAAAAACGACGGTATTCTCCCGCTCTCGGATAAACCGTGTAAGATAGCCGTTGTCGGTCCGAACGGCAATTCCTATTATTCGATGCTCGGCGACTATACCTGGATGGGCATCACCGAATTCTTCTATCACTTAAAGGCAAGCCGCAATGATCCGAAAATCGTCACCCTACTGGAAGGATTGAAAGATCGGCTTCCGGAATTTGATATCTCTTTTGAGCGCGGTTGTGACTGGATCGCTTCCACCGACTCCATCAGCGGAACGCCGATGGGTGATGCACGCGGTGCAAATGCAAGCTATCAGCCGCTGGAAGAATGTCCGCCTACCAACTGGCATGCTGCCATGGAACTTGCCGCAAACAGCGATATCATCATTGCTGCAGTCGGTGAAAACCGTTACATCTGCGGTGAAAACTGTGATCGGGCACTTGTAAATCTGCCTGGTGAACAGGAAAAACTGGTGGAAGAACTCTGT
>JBGUUN010000004.1:0-2151 GCA_045133555.1 Oscillospiraceae bacterium | reverse complement strand
ATCATCAAAAACGGCGGTGTTCTGGAAAACGAGATCACAGAGGATGGCGTGATCGAACAGCGTTATTGGATCACGCTGCCATAGGAGGTAAAGCTATGTTTACATACTTTCATCCGTATATCCCACAGATGTGGAAAGGACATGAACTGCGCGGTCTGATCGATGCCCATGCGGGTGTTCGCTTCTGTCAGTCGGCAGACCTGGCACAGCAGGATAAATTCAATCAGCTCGCCGCAGTCGGCTCTCCGTTTGAGCAGATGATCGCAAAAACGAAAATGCCGATGTATGTTGACCGACTGCAGGGTGGTTCGTTCTGGCATGAATATACCTATGATAAAGATTTGCTGCACCATTACCGTACCATACTCGGTGATCGGTTTTACGGCTTCCAGATGCATGAATGGGTCGGTAATGTGATGACCGATCTGCGCCGCATCCGTGCCTGCATCGGTGCAAACGAGTGGAATGCGGAGAATATCACCCGCGCATTGCTTGAAAATCATCCGTATGACCATCCCTGGACCGAGGCGCGCTCGGTAGCAGAGTATGCCGCATGGAAAGATCCTAAGACCTTTGCTCAATTCCGTGCAAACTATGAGACAATGTATAAAACCCGTATCAAAGATCTCGGTGAAGAACTTGTACCTTGCGATAGCTGCGCACTGGCATATCAGTTTGAGATCGCTGCCGGTGCCAGACATCTGATGCCGGAGGTCGGCGCACAGACCTATGACACCAAGCTGCAGATCGCATATGCACGCGGCATGGCACGTACCCATGATATCGATTTCGGTGTATACTATGAACCTTGGGGCGGCGAGCCGTTTTCCACCAGTCTTTACCACCGCGAAGGTAAGAATGAGTGGAATGTTTCCAATTACGGCCCGTTTTTCCCGATCGGAGATAACGGCGGCAGTTCCCGTTCGCTGCAGCGCAGACTCCATCTGTATTCCTATTATGCCGGCGCAGACTTTATCAGTGAAGAGTGGAGCGGCGGCAATACCTTCTATGATTGGAACGACTATGAGCTGACCCCGTACGGCAAGGTCAAATATGACTTCCTGCAGTTTGTCAAGCGCAATCCGAAAGAGAAGATCGGTACACCGTATACCCCGATCGCCATCGTGCTTTCGAAGGATGCATTGCCGGTTTTCGATATCCGCGGCGGCAATACCCGTTATATGGATTTCGACCTGGATGGAAGTGTGGCCGAAAATACGCTGGCAGAGCGTAACGCTTTGCGCGAACTCTTGGCAGCCGAAACCGAAATGAAAGGCTCGGAAACCTCGGTGCTGATCAACAGCCTGCTGCCGGATGCCTTTGACGTCATTCATACCGATGCACCGAAGCTCGATGCATCCTATCAATACTTTGTCAACTGCACAGGCGATCCCGCTTTTGAAAAAGCACATCGCTGCTGTACCGTTGAGGAGGCAAAAGAACTCATCCATCAACTGATGCCGTGTGAGGTTCACGGTAATGTGCATTGGATGGTCAACCGCACCGAAAACGGTTGGCTGCTGATCATATTCAACCATAGCGGTATTCACCGCAGCGTGGAAAAAGGGGAGTATACACTCCCGGACAGCGAAGAACACGTCACCGTTTCCATCAAAAATAACAGCCCGATGCAGTTTGAGGAAGGCGATGCCGCATTTTCCAAAGACGGCGATGCCTATCATATCACCGTACCTGCGGGCGGTTTCTTTGTCGGCAGATTTTAAGTTAAAGCACCTGTATCTTTTGATACAGGTGCTTTTGTGTTGACAACCCCTGTCAAACTTGCTATAATGAAATCAAAGACAGAATGTCGAATTTTGTCGAAAGAAAGGGGATTGTTATGAAAAAGAAATGGTTGTCGTGGCTGCTTGCCGCATCCGTGCTGCTTGTCACAGGATGCGCACCGGCAGATACCGCACCCTCCTCTGAACCGGAAAGCTCGGAAGTCGTAGAGGTCGAATCCGAGACACCGCCCGAGGAAGAATCTTCGAGTGAGGTCGAGGTGACCGAAGAAGAGAGTGCAAAACAGGTCATCGTGTATTTTGCAAACTGGAATCTTGATAATAAAGATGCCGATAAAGGCGGTGAGGCCGCAAGCATTCCGTGGGAAGATGTCACCTTTGTCAACCACGCATTCTGGGAGGTCGCACC
>JBGUUN010000003.1:0-2685 GCA_045133555.1 Oscillospiraceae bacterium | reverse complement strand
ACCGATGGACAGCGCAAGCATCATGGAAGTACCGCGGATACGACCGTCCGTGATTCCCTCAACCTGTTTTTTGAGGACATGAACCGCAGGCTCCGCAAGAACAACAACAAGACCAAGCAGAAAACCAAAGCCAATGATGAACTGCGGTGCCTGATCAGCAAGTTCACAGCCAAGTCGGTAACCGACAGGCATATAGCCGATGTTGACCGCACCGAGGAACAGAACGAGTCCGAAATAGGTATACAGAATGCCGATTGCAATCTGAATCAGCTTTTTCTTCGGCAGATGCAATACAGTGAGCTGGAGGACAACAAACGCCGCAATGATCATACCGAGTGCAATGGCAACCTCCTCCATTACGGCGGCAAACGTATGGAGAAGACCGGGCAGGATCTCGGAAACCGATTGATACGGCACGGCATAGTTCATCTCACCCGATGAGGAAAGCCCAAGCAGGAGCACCGCGAGAATCGGACCGACCGAACACATCGCAACCATACCGAAGCTGTTTTCCGATGCGTTTTTACCGCCGATCGTCGATGCGATACCGACGCCGAGCGCCATCAGAAACGGAACGGTAACAGGACCTGTGGTAACACCGCCGGAGTCGAATGCAACAGCCAGAAAATCTCCGCCGCCGTTCATAATGACAAGTGATGCGGCTGCAAACAGAATCATGTAAAAATACATAAGAAGTGAGGAAAGGCTCTTTTGAAAGATGATCTTCATCACCGACAGCGTCAGAAACAGACCGACACCGATACCGACCGTCCAGATCAGAAGGTTTTTGTCAATCAGTTCCTTTAACTGTTCACCCAGCACCGTCAAATCAGGCTCGGAAACCGTAATCAGAACACCGAGCAGAAAACAGACCGTCAGAAGAAGAAAGGTCTTCCTTGACTTTGTCAGACCGACACCAACTTGCTCACCCATCGGTGTCATAGCGAGGTCAGCACCGAGATTGAACAGCCCGATCCCGAGAATCAAAAGAACCGTCGTTGCAAAAAATACAACCAGCTCCTGATCTGACAGCGTCGTAAACGGTGATAGATACAAGAGGAAAACAATACAGGCAACGGGAAGAACAGAAACCAGTGCTTCCTGCAGCTTGAACATCAATGATTTTAGCAAAAGAAAACCCGCCTCCTCAACAAAAATTACCTATATATTATAGCATATTATCGCGTGTAAGTAAAGGTGTGATCTGTAAACTATTTTTTAACATTGCAGCTTACCAAGGTTTTATACTCTTTTTTTCACAAATTTTCAGTGTTCCATTGACATCGGTCGGATTTTGCGATATACTAAAAGAACCTATAAGGAAAGACAGGTACTACGAAAATGGCATCAGCCGCACTTACCAAAGATATGACCCGGGGAGACCCGCTGAAGCTGATCTTGCGCTTTGCACTCCCGATCCTGCTGGGCAATCTGTTCCAACAACTCTATAACATGGCGGACGGCATCATTGTCGGTCAATTCATCGGTACCGATGCCTTTGCCGCAGTCGGAGCAACAGGCTCCCTCTCCTTTCTTATCATCGGTTTCATTCTCGGCTGTTCCACCGGTTTCTGTATCCCCGTATCGCAGACATTCGGCGCGGGGGATGCGGTTGGCATGCGCCGCTGTGTTGCCAATATTCTGTGGCTCGGTATCGGCATTTCTGCCATTGTGACAGCACTGATGATGATCACGACACGCGGTATGCTGACACTCATGGATACCCCCGAAAACATTTTCAGCGATTCCTTTCACTATATCTACATTATCTTCGCAGGAATTCCCGCCTGCATGTTCTACAACGTCCAGGCCGGTCTGATGCGTGCGGTGGGTGACTCCCGTTCCCCGCTCTATTTTCTGATCATTTCCTGTGTGATCAATGTAGTGCTTGACCTTGTTTTTATCATCTGTCTTGGAACAGGGGTAGAAGGTGCCGCGATTGCTACCGTCATCTCGCAGTGTATCTCCGGCGTTCTGTGCTTCCTCTGGATCGCAAAGAAATTCCCGATGCTCCATCCGCACGGTGCGGAATGGAAGCCGAACGCCGCCATCATGGCACGGCTGCTCACCATTTCCCTTCCGATGGGATTCCAGTTCTCCATCACCGCCATCGGTGCTGTAATCCTGCAAAGTGCTGTCAACACGCTCGGTTCTGATATCATTGCATCGATTTCCGCCTCATCCAAGATTCAGAACATCGTTTTCGCGCCGATGGAAACGCTTGGTTTGACGATGGCAACCTACTGCGGTCAGAATCTCGGTGCAGGCAGAATCGACCGTATCCGTCTCGGCATGCGGCGCTGTATCGCGGTTTCCCTTTTATTAAGTCTTCTATGCTGTCTGATGGTCACCTTCGGCGGACGCTATATCGCGCTTCTTTACATCAAAGCCGAAGAGGTTGCCATCCTCGACAACATCACCTATTATCTGCGCATCTGCGGTATCTTCTATGCGCCGCTTTCTCTGATTTTCGTCTTCCGCAACGCCATTCAAGGCATGGGCTACAGTGTTCCCGCCATGGCAGCAGGTCTGTTTGAGCTTGCGGCACGTGCCATTGTCGCGCTCGGTTTTGTCCGCTCGGTCGGTTTTACGGCTGCGGCTCTCGCAAACCCAATGGCATGGATTGCAGCAGATATTTTCCTGATCCCGATGTATCTTTGGGTCATCCGAAAATTCACAAAAAAT
>JBGUUN010000002.1:0-2535 GCA_045133555.1 Oscillospiraceae bacterium | reverse complement strand
GCCTGACATCCAAAATCATCCCATGCAAAAACCGGGACAGTATACGCATGCTCCATTTTCGGAATGATAACCGTTTTCTTTTCTTCCCAGGTTTTTCCAAGCAGTACGGCTGATGCGGTGTATTCCGCAAATCCATCGGATGAACAGTCTGCATTTTCAACGTACGTTCTTACCGTACAATCGGCTTTGATCGTCTTCTCGGGATCCCCGCTGTCACAAACGGAACAGACCGATTCAATATAAGCCGTCCGACAGTCCTCACTCCAACAGAACATCGGCGTGCTGTACTCATGTTCGATCGGATTGCCTTCCACTTGATAGGTATCGGCAAAATCCGTACCGCCGATATTGACATATGCGGTATAGATAACACCGCCCGGCGCATGGCCTTTCGACGGATAAACCGTTTCTGTAACATCGCAGTCGACAATCCATGTTTCATCGCAGTCATCACGGGTGCAGACATAACTTGCCCGACAATCGAAATCGTCTGTATCCCAGTCAAACTGCGGCTCGGAATAACGGTGTCCCAACGGCTCCAGCTCCACAGTACGACTGTCAAAACAGGAATAACTGCCCATCACCGCATTGGCACTCATTCTGACAGAGCCTTCTTCCTCGCAGGTCGCCTCCTCCCGACGCAGAAAAATCTCGGCACCTGCCGTCTCTGTCTCCCCGCACGAAGAACACGTCCATACTCCGACAGCCTCCGAAAAATCCTCATTCCAGACAATCACACCGTCATCCCAAGCATGGGAATCGCACGGTACATCGGCGCACTTTGCAGGAATCGCCGCTATGAACATCACAGCTGCCATCACACCGACCAGAACCTGCGTCGGTTTTTTCATTGCACATTCGCTTCCTTTCTGTCATATCGTTCCGCTCATCAACAAATCATCAAATGAATTGTTACTTCCTTTATTATAACGCAGAACATTGGAAAGGTCAATATCTTATCCGCGAAATTTGTCACAATTCTCAAACCATATCGGCATATGCTCATTCCCGACAAATCGTCGATTCCGATTGACAAGCTCCGCCGTTTATGGTACAATAAACAAAAAATCAGGAAAGCGAGTGAATTTCATGAAATTACGTCCTTTTCTTCTCTGTCTTTTTCTTCTGTTCAGCATATTGCTTTTCAATTCCTGCACAGACAACGCGCCCAAGCTTCCGCCGCTGACCATTCTCGGCGAAGGCGCACCGGCTTATACGGTTGTCCGGGGAGACAATGCGGATTCCGGCGATGTTGACGGTATGGTTCTGTTCAATAAGTATATGAAATCCTGCGGTATTTCGTTTTCTGTTACAACAGACTGGGATCAAAATCCCGTATCGGAATACGAGATCGTCATCGGACAGACCCTGCGTGACGACGATGACCCGAATATCTCCATCGACTCGCGCGACTGCGGCCCGGAGGGCTGGTTTGTCAAGGCAGCGGGAAACCGCATTTACATCTGCGGAGGCACACCAGCAATGACTGTAGTCGCCGTCGAACACTTCCTCACCGAATTCTTCGGCTACACCGGCGACCCCGAGGTCGGTACAACCGTCACCGCTGTCTCCATCCCAGGTGACTATGAACATATCGAAAAACAGCAGTTTACACTATCCGATATCACCGTTAGCGGTACCTCTCTGCGTGATTACCGCATCACGTGGGAGGATGACACCTCGCCAACAAGAGCAAAGGAGATCGCGCAAACACTGCAGAACACGCTGTTCTACGACTTCGGCATCTGGGTCGACATCGATTCCAAAAATGAAGGCGACGGACCTGCAATCCTTTTGAAGACCGCGGAGGACGGGTCATTTGGTCTGACGTGCACAGACGGCACACTATATCTGACCGCTGACAACGCATCCTTTGCGCGCGGCTGGAACAAATTCGTAAAAGAACACTTATCTGAAAAGGAAGGGACTTGGAACATGGAAAACGGCTTTGATTTCACCGTTGATACCGGCAGTGCGGTATACTACAGCGAATTTGGTGCTGTCGGTGACGGCAAGACCGATGACTTTTCCGCCATCATCGCAACACACGAATACGCAAACAAATCCGGCATCCCCGTCAAAGCCGATGCAGGTGCAACCTATTATATCGCATCGGTCGGCACTGCCATCATCAACACCGACACCGACTGGACGGATGCTTCCTTCATCATCGACGACAGAGGTGTGCCGCTGGATAAGCGCAGTACGGTCATCTTTGACATTACAACGGCAAAGGCAAGCTATCAGATCACCGATCAGGTACAGCCGCCCAAGGCAGGACAAACAAACCTCGGCATCACACTGCCCGAAAAGTCGATGGTCTTTTTAACAGACACCACCACCAAGCGCGATATCCGTGAGGGTGTCAACGCCAACTCCGGCTCCAACCAGACCGATATTCTCGTGGTCGATACTGACGGCTCCGTCGATCCGCTCGCACCCATTCTTTGGGACTATGAGCAGCTGACCGAGGTCCGAGTCGTTCCGATGGACGCTGCTCTTCTGACCGTCAAGGGCGGCACGTTCACGACGATC
>JBGUUN010000001.1:0-7441 GCA_045133555.1 Oscillospiraceae bacterium | reverse complement strand
GTGCAGCGATTCCGGCTGTATTCTCCGCAATGCTGATCTTAGGTGTTGACCGCAATGCACAGCGTATGGTTGCTGAAATTCACCGTCAGTTTAACACCATCAAAGGTTTACGCGAAGGTACCGCTAAACCGGAATACGATAAATGTATCGATATTGCTACCACCGGTTCTCTGCGCGAGCTGATCCCGGCAGGTATGGTTGCTATCGTTGCTACCGTTTTGGTCGGCTTCATCGGCGGCCCGCTGGCAATCGGCGGCTTCTTACTCGGCAACATCGTTTCCGGCTTACTGATCGCTCTGTTCATGTCCAATGCAGGCGGTCTGTGGGATAACTCCAAGAAATACGTTGAGGCAGGTAATGAGGGCGGTAAAGGCTCTGAGGCACACAAAGCGGCAGTTATCGGCGATACCGTCGGTGACCCGTACAAAGATACCGCAGGCCCCTCCATCAACACCCAGATCACCGTTGTTTCTCTGGTATCCTCCTTACTGTCCACCTTATTCGTGGCATTCTCTATCTTTGGCTGATTCCTAATATCCATACAGAAAGCAGAAACCTCTTCACTGCCCCATACAGTGAGGGGGTTTCCCCTTTTTTTCATTGACCATTTTGAAAAAAAGAAACAGGCATCCGATCAAACACTTTGATCCAATGCCTTCCGTGTATCTCTTTTACACAAAACACTTTCCTGCCACAGAAACGTATACGACCGATCGTTCCATCGGTTAGCGCGCTTTTTCTGTTCTTTCGGTTTACGAAAGTCCTGCCGACCCTGCGGCAGGAAAACCATCACAAATGGGTGACGGTCGGATTTGTGTAAAACTGACTTCTACGAAACCCTTGTAAGCCTTCTTCCGTATCGAGGGGGGTGACACTTCCAAAATGCCACAAGTGTTTCATAAAATACAGCTTTATCAGTTACATTATACTATTCGCACCCCAAATGAGAAAAATGGGGGTCAAATACAAAAAAATAAAAAAGTTTTTGATTTTAGATCACACCGCTCATCATCAGCATGACCACACCGTAGTAAACACAGAAATATGCCACCAGCAGTACAGCCACCAGACCGAAATTCACACCGCCTGCGACGGATAAACGCTGCAGACGCTCCTTTTCGTCGGTGTATTTCGCCTTGTACTTCTTCACCTTTGCCGTCACATGACTGCGGTATAACGGATTGAAGAAGAAGCCGGAAGCAAACATGATCGCCATACGGACAAACGAACATCCCATATCGATGTTTGCGATCATGTTCATATCGAATGCAAACGGCACCGTCATGCCCATCATCTCGGCAGCATAGCTTAATCCCACGATGAATGCCGGTACTGACAACAATACCTGTAACGCAAGCAGCAAAATGCCCGCACCGTATACCTTACGGTAGATGTAATACAGTCCGCCAAACAGCATTGCCGGGAAGTTTAAGGTCAATGCACGGTCCTTCATCAGCTTGAAACGCGGTAAGAAATATGCCGGATTCTTCTTGACATACGCAGCCGCTTCTTTTGCGGTGACATCCTCCGCCACCTGATCCTGCGGATTGAGGCCGCCGTACTGGGAATTTTTTATGAAGGTCTCAAACGAGATCGCCTTGCCTTCGGCAAACGGATTGCCCGCCTGGAAGCTATGCATTCCCGGCATCGGCTCGTCCTCCTGCGATGCACCGCCAAGCGGCAGACCGCAGCCCGAGCAGAAATGACTGCCCTCGGTATTCATCTTATGACAGCGCGGACATAAAACACCCTGCGCTTTCGGTTGCTCATTGTTTTTTTTGCTCTCCCAGACCTTGCCCGCCTCATGCAGCTCGGTATGGACGCATGCTTTGGTTTCGGCAATGCACGCTCTGTGATACGGTGCACCGCATTCCGGACAGATTGCAACATCGTCCTGCTCGGTAAATTCTTTACCGCAGATGTCACAAACCTCTCCGCTCCATTTTTTCTCCATATGATACTCTCTTTTCTATCTTCATTTTTGCGTTATCGCTCATGATATGACATTATGATACCACATCCGGCAGATATTTTCAAGAAATCCGAAGAAGATTAAAATAAAGTTTACTTTTCCTTCATCACATAAATTCACCGTTTTCAGCATATCCATACCGTAACGAAAGGAGGATGCCTATGCAGCTCTCGCTCCACCGGCATTATCGCAGCATCGTTGCGGTTTTGCTCTTGCTTGCCGTGATTTTCTGGACCATGGCATTTCTTCAAAGTCTGCGCACCGATACACCGACCGCAGCAGCTGTTACCGATCCCCAAATCCGTACCGTTATCATCGATCCCGGTCACGGCGGCATCGATCCGGGTACCGCCTCGCAAAACGGACTGCGCGAAAAGGATATCAATCTCAGCATTGCTACCCATCTTTGTGCATGGTTTTCCGCCGCAGGATATCGGGTGATCATGACCCGCGATACCGACACCGATCTTTCCACACCGGGAAAATCGGTCGCCTTGCGCAAAACCGAGGACCTCAAAGCACGTTTAGCACTCTTCGAGCAGACCGAAAATGCCATCGTCCTTTCGATCCATCAAAACCATTACGCTGCCGCATCCTCTCACGGAGCGCAGATGTTCTACGGAACCAAATCCCCTTTATCCAAACAGCTTGCCGATGCGATCCAGCAAAGCATTATAACCAACCTGCAGACAGAGAATACCCGACAGATCAAACCCATCGAACAAAGCGTTTATATCATTCACCATACCACCAAACCTGCTGTTTTATGTGAATGCGGATTTCTCTCCAATCCTGAGGAAGCCGCTTTGCTTTCGGATGAAACCTACTGTAAAAAAATGGCGTTTAGCATCTTTTCCGGTGTGCTGCGTGCTTTAGGATAAACCGCATCGCATTTCGCATGATATGCTACCAAAATCCTAAGAAACGCCGAAACAATCAACTGAAATTCTATTGACAACCGACATTTTTTGTTATATTCTTATAATAGAAGAAATAAAGTCCGGCTTATAATGCCGAATACAAATGAAATGGGGAGAGAAATAAAATGAACGAAAAGATCAAAAAAATGGTCGAACTTTCCGATCGTATCCATCGCCCGATCCCGCTGGATGAAAGCGAAATGGCCGAACTGCGCATGCATCAGAAACCGGTCTTAAAAAGCCGTCTGCTGGATGATATGGAAGACCTTTCCACCTGGCATACCGTAACACCGTATGCACAGATCGAACTGTCCGACAAACACGTCAAAGAAGGCAGCAAAGCATTGAAATTTATGGCACCGACCAACCTGGAAGGCTGGAATACCGATCCGTCGAGCCATATGTATAATGTAGGCCGTATCTATGCCGTACCGGCTGCAAGACGTGACTTCGACCGTGAAGACTGGAGAGAATATAACCGCGTATCCGCATGGATCTATCCGGATTGCGCAGGTATGAAATCCATCACCCTGCGTATCCAGCTGTTCAACGACGGCGCACGCAAAGTACCGGACCGTTTCTTACGTGACGGCGCACATAACATGAGCCTTGTCAACAACCAGTGGAACTTTGTTGTTCTGGAATTCCCGTATCTGGATCGTGACGCAGTTACCGGTATCGCATTTGAATACGATATGGTCGGCCACGAAAACGATGCTGTGGATAAAGTTACCTTCTACTGCGATCAGTTAAAACTCGAAGAGGTAGAGACCGACGTATTCGAAGGCTGGAAACCGGCAAACGACCGCATCAGCTATTCTCACAGCGGTTATCAGCCGGGCGCTACCAAAACCGCGATCATGTCCAACACCGATGCAAAGACCTTCCGCGTTTTGGATGCACAGACCGGCCGCGTTGTACTGCGCAAAGAGATCGAAACCCGTGAGACCCGTATCGGCACCTTACAGGTCATGGATTTCTCCGAGATCATCGATGAAGGCGATTACATTTTAATTGCCGGCGAGCTCTCCACCCGTACCTTCCCGATCCGCTATGACGCATGGGAATCCTCGGTATGGAAAGTATTAAACTTCTACCTCGTACTCCGCTGCGGCTATGAGGTTCCGGGCAAACACCGTAAGTGCCATTCCGATATGTTATTAAAACACGGCGATAAATCCATCATCTGTGACGGCGGCTGGCATGACGCTGCTGACCTTGCACAGGGCCTTAACAATACCTGTGACGGTACCCGTGCATTGTTCGCTCTGTCCAAGAGCTTAAAAGATACCGGTAACGACGAGCTGTTTGAGCGTGTACTGGAAGAGGCAAAATGGGGCTTGGATTATGTACTGAAAATGCGCTTCGGCGACGGCTACCGCGCAACCTATTCCTCCGCTTCCATCTGGACCGACGGTATCATCGGCACCCACGATGACATCACCATGAACGCAGAGCGTTCTGTCAAGACCAACTTCGACGCAGCAGCAGCCGAAGCAGCAGGTGTTGAGTTATTCCGCGGCTTGGACGACATCTATGCAGATTACGCATTAAAGATCGCTGAAGAGGACTTCGCATTCGCTGCAGAAGATCTGGATAACGCTGCTCCGCAAAAGACCCGCAGACGCAATACCGAGATCGTTGCTTACGCAAACGGTGCTTCCGCTGCAGCAATTCTCTACCGTGTGACCGGTAAAGAATACTACAAAGAAAAAGCAAAAGAGTACGGTAAAGTTGTCATCGCCTGCCAGGAACAGAACCTGCAGACCGATTGGGAAGTTCCGATGGTCGGTTACTTCTACGAAAACCGCGCTCATGAATTGATCTGGCACCACAACCATCATTCTCAGGCTTGTATGCCGGATATCGCACTGCGTGAACTTTGCGAAACCTTCCCGGACGATGAAGATTACATGAGCTGGTACCACGCTCTGGTATTAAGCAGTATGTATTACGATACCCTGATGCAGTTCACCGATCCGTACGGTGTCATTCCGGAAGGCCTCTATCAGGAAGATGAGGTTGATAAATACGAAGAGATGGTTCTCGGTAACCATCCTGCAAGCAATGAGATCCGTGAAACCATGATCAAAGAGTATCGCTCCATGGTACAAAACGGCTTCAAAGTCGGCGAAAACCATTACGTCCGTGTTTACCCGGTATGGTTCTCCTTCCGCGGCAACTACAACGTGCTGCTCTCTGAAGGTAAAGCAATGAGCACCGCAGCTCATGTCCGCAATAACTATAAACTGCAGGACAACGCGCTCAAACAGTTCGAGTGGATCATCGGTAAGAACCCGATGGCACAGTCCACCATGTACGGTGAAGGCCATGACTACATCCAGCTGTATGCTGTACAGCCGGGTCAGACCGTCGGTGCATTATCCGTAGGTATGGAAAGCCACTTCGAAAAAGACGAGCCGTACTGGCCGCAGGTAAACAACGCAACTTACAAAGAGGTTTGGGTAGCATCCATCACCAAGTGGATGTGGGATATGGCAGACAACCTCACCCCGGGCAGCGTATCCGGTTATCTGACCGCTGTCGGCGGTGCTCCGGTCACCTTCACTTCGAAAGCTACCGGTAAAGTATTCGAGACCTACACCCATCCGCGTACCGGCTACTTTGCGATCACTCTCCCGTCCGGCGCATACACCGTAGCTTATAACGGCAGAGAAAGAGAATTGACCGTCCTCTCCGGCAAACGTTATGCTCTTGACGGCGCACTCTCCGAGCTGATCGTATCCACCGAGAAATGCGGCAGCACCGTTACCGTATCGATCACCGCAAACAGCGAGACCGATATCAACGCTGTCATCAAAGCAGAAAACCTCTGCGGTATCTGCGGCGAGATCACCGTACCGGCAGGACAGACCGTTACCGTTACCGGCGAGATCAAGAATGCGGATGTTCCGTTTGTGGGTCTTGTTATCCCAAACGGCAACCTTGCAGAAGCAAAAGAGATCTTATAAGTTTCACCCATATAACCCCCGGCAGGAATACCTGTCGGGGGTATTTTTTTGCAATGTTAAGATCTGTTGCTTGATGCAACGGCCGAAATGTCTTATAATAAACGTATAAGGAGCGTGATATCATGTTAAACGAAAACCTAAAACGGCTGCGCAAAGCCAAAGGACTGTCCCAGGAAGAACTTGCCGCCAAACTCCATGTGGTACGACAGACCGTCTCAAAATGGGAAAGCGGTTTATCCGTCCCCGATTCCGAAATACTGATCCGCATCGCAGAGGAACTGGAAACCTCGGTCGGACTGCTGCTTGGTGAAACCCTGCCGGAAAAAGCCCCATCGGAATTGGAAGTGCTTGCCGAAAAATTGGAGCTTTTAAACGAGCAGATCGCCAAACAGAATGCAGCCCGCAGAAAATTACAGCGCACCTTGCTGATGCTTTTGCTTATTGTGGCAAGCGGAAGCCTATTGCTGAACTTGCTTCTGTTGATGCACAGCTATATCGCCGAAAGAAGTATGCAGGCAAATACCGCCGTCATCGGCGGTGCGGACGGCCCGACCGCTATCTTTGTATCTGTCCGACTGTTCCCGATGATCGCAAGCCTGATTTTGATCCTGCTTTGCGGCGTGGGGCTATATAAGATCAGAAGAAAATAACAAACGAAAAACTCCCGCTTTATAAAAAAGTGGGAGTTAATTGCTATTTGTATTCTTTAAAATCGCTCTGAAAAACGCATTCATCTCCAGATTGACATAGCACGGACTGTTTTCAAAATCTTCGTTTTCGATCCCCTCCGAATGCGCATCAGGGACCACCGGCGCATATCTGCCGCCGTATTCCTCTGCGACCTCGAGCAGATCCAAAATCGAGCGTCCGTGCATCAAAAGATACCCTAATTCCAGAGTAGAGGTAAAACTGCCGTTTTCTCCACCGTGACCTCGACAAGCTTCATTCCCATCAAATTGTCTGAGTTATAATAAAACGGGATTCCTTTTCTGTCGGAAAGGGTCAGCGAAATATCCGACAAGGTAAAAGCCGCAGCCGCGCCAATTCGGCCGATCCTGTTATTATCGTATCACAAAACCGGAAATATTTCAAGAGCTATTGAAATATTCATAGCGGAGTGGTATAATGAAATTATAAACCGTTGGGAAATAAGTTGTTAAAAAGGATGGTGATGATATGAAAAAACAATTGCAAGGGATAGCAATCATCCTGGTTAGTATTCTCTTGATGATCGGTTATGGAAACGCACCGTTTTTCGATTTGAGTTTCAGATGGTCTGCAGTTTTTGCGATCGTCGGCATCGTAGGTGCTGTAATGACTTTCTTGCCCGAGAAAAAGTAAGGAAATTCAGGTTTAGCGAACAGATGAGAGCGGAGGATTTTCCTCCGCTCTTTTCATATAAAAATGAAAGACCCACTTCTTTCGAAATGGGACTTTCTGGAGCTGATGGCTGTGACCTGTTGATCTTCGATCAACTACACGTGACTTGCTGATTACGAATCAACAGGTCTAAATAGCCCCTTTGACACTCTTAATATTGGTCTTTACAACGTTTTTTTCGGTCGGCATTGACCGAA